>SPBV01000047.1 GCA_004525885.1 Nitrosomonadales bacterium | reverse complement strand
CTGGAGTGAAGCATCAAAATCACATTGACAAACTCCATGTACGTTCTCTGGCATCAACACGTTGGGTGGATAATACAGCCGATTTACTAGCAGCTGTGTATCGATAGAGCGCTCAGTCCGTAAGGTAAACAAGAAGCACACCGCTGACTCTCGTCTAAGACGGTAGATCTGCTCAGCATCTAGGGATACCGTAGGTTCGGTAGGTAGACACATCCGTGCCAGTTCATAAAGTAGAACTCGTGATGAGTATAGATTACTGCAAGATTTTACTACAGTGCAAGAATCTGGCCACTATTGTCTTTCCATGTATCATCCTTGCAGGACTCGAAATGACTCGCCCCAGCGCGACTATGCCATAGGGTGTGGATAAGCTGAGCACTTAGAAATAAATGGCAGCAAACGAGGCTATAAATAACAATGGGTTTTATTGAAACAAGTGGTTGATCAAACTATTTTGGTTTGTTGTACGTGCTATGACTTATTGGTTGCCGTGCTTGTGCCAGCGCCTCCAAAAGAGCTACATAGCGTGGTAACACGTCCGACCCCGTTACATCAATTATTTCCTCCAGGAAGCGCTGACGATGTTTCTCTATATAAAAAGAATCACAGCCGTTGGAAAGAAATCTATCAATTTTTTTGTACACGTCATCTCGACATCTCAGTTCTGTCTCGGGCATGAAATCAGCTACTGTGGAGCGTCCTGCATGTAGATAATCAGCTGCCAACACTGGTTTGTTTGTCTTGACTGCTTCGAATGCAACTGAAGTAGCTAGATCAATAATGATATCTGCCCAGCTCAATAGATGGGCAGAGTGTACGCTGCTAGCTGCTATGCTCACGTTTGGCAGGCGCCGTAGTGAAGCACTTCTTGTTAGGGATTGCTGCCAACCACCACGAGTATGCGGCTTGATCACTAGTTCCACCCCCGGAAAAGTGGCAATCATCTGCACCACCTCGCTAACTTCCTCCCAGAACGTTGTAAAATTACTTTTTCTTAAAAAGATAGCCACTTTAAGCTTGCTATCTGATCGGGTTAGTGGCGAGGGTGGCAAGAGTTTGGCCAACTTTGTTAGCCACTCGTCACAGTAACGTGGTGAGCCCAGCACAGCAATCGCTGAGTCATCCAAGAAAGGGCGAAAACGTTCAGCACACAATTCATTTGGTACAACGAGCTTATCAAACATCCGTGCAGCGGCAAATGTATTATCTGGATTGAGACTCCATTCTCGGCGCCGTATCAGTTTGTTTGCATGGGGACTATCGCCATGGGGCAGCGATACCGTACCAAGACCCCTAGCGCGAGCCACTGACAATACAACTTCGACCCACTCCACACAGATAGACGAATTTCTTTCAATCCAATCAAATACCACTACTCCTTGGTCAACACCTCCAAAACTACGTTCCAACAAGCGATTGGCAGTATGCTCCCAGATTGGTTTACGTCGTTTAGCATTATAAATATCGGCCAAAAACTTGATAAATGGACCAATGAGCCCGAACCTTAAGCTACGAATTAATATCAGCGTCTGAAACAACCAACCAAAAAATTCGAGTGTGGGCAACAGATCGAAGATATAGGCAACACGAACACCTTCAAGATTACTCAAAAATTTAATGCGGAAATCGTTGCGAAATCGAGAATTACCGATTAGAACGACATCACATTTATGACCAGAATCTACCCACTTGTAAATGACCGGGGTAATGTGATCGATATCGTTATAATGGCGAAGAAAAAAAAGAGCCTTCATACTCATGCACTCATTCTTACTGCATTACTGAAAAGCAATATGTCTATCATTTGATTGGATATTCTAGATAAGTGCAAGTTGTTGAAACGCGCAAAATTGTACACTGGCTGCTATTTAATTACCAGCCTAGATGTATCTTCCTCTCGCGGAGAGGCCTCGCTGATGGTAGGATTAGTTCAACGAACAAATTTTTAATAAGAAACTAGGTTCCAGATCTTGGTATATATGAATTGAGTTTGACAACTAACAACTAGCAAATAAAAGATCAAGACAAATAAGCCCCTATAAATGAAAAATTACGAATGAAAACAATAGCCGTAATTCCAGCACGTATGGACTCATCGCGTTTCCCTGGGAAACCGATTGCCATGCTACTAGGTCGCACCATGCTCGAACATATCTACAAGCGCGTCACTATGAGTAGCTCACTTGATGCTACTTATATTGCTACTTGTGACGAGGAAATTAGACGGGTAGCAGAGAAGTTCGGTGCCACTGTAATCATGACTGCCAATACCCATGAACGAGCAAGCGACCGAGTGGCCGAAGCAGTCGCCAAGATCGATGCGGAACTCATTGTCATGGTACAAGGGGACGAACCGATGACACACCCTAAAATGATCGACTCAGCGGTTGCACCATTCCAAGATGATCCGCAACTAAACTGTGTAAACCTCGTACGTAATATAGACAATGAAGCTGATTTCTACAATGCCAATACTATTAAGGTAGTAATGAATCAACGTGGTGACGCACTTTATATGTCACGGCAACCGATTCCAACCCTAGATAAATTAGGGTTTATGCATACACTTACTTATAAACAGGTATGTATTATTCCGTTTCGGCGTGCAGCTTTGTTTAATTACACTCGTTTACCTCCAACACCGCTTGAACAAATTGAATCCATAGATATGCTACGACTGCTAGAACATGGATACCGTGTAAAGATGGTGAAAACTGAGTTTGACACCCAGGCAGTTGATACAGAAGCAGATTTAGCACGCGTGGCTAAATTGATGGCATTAGATCCACTGCTAGCCTCCTATTGAAATAGAGCGCTACTATCCACAACCGGCACATTCTGGTAGATTTTTAAGGGGCGTCCATGCAATTGAAACTTAAGCTGGCTCAAGGCGAATTAACGGTTGGATCATGGATCACACTGGGTCATCCATCAATTGCAGAGATCATGGCTGCTGCTGGGTTCGATTGGCTAGTTCTAGATATGGAACACAGTGTTCTAGAACTAAGCGAAATACAAATGCTGATTCAAGTGCTTGATGGGAAAGAGTGCCCGGCCATTGTGCGACTAACTTCAAACCATCCCGACCAGATCAAACGGGTTATGGATGCAGGAGCAACTGGCGTAATGGTACCTATGATTAAGTCTGCTGCTGATGCTAAAACAGCAGTACAGGCAGTTTATTACCCCCCACGAGGTCAACGCGGAGTTGGGCTAGCTCGTGCTCAAGGTTATGGAGCAAAATTTCAACAGTACCGAGATTGGTTAGAAAAGAATGCTGTAATTGTAGTCATGATTGAACATATCGATGCAGTTAATTCAATTGATTCAATTCTTTCTGTAGATGGAATTGATGCCTATATAATTGGTCCTTACGATCTATCTGGCTCTATGGGGCGGATAGGAGAATTCAATCATCCTGAGGTAACGTCAGCAATTGAACGAGTACTGGAAGCAGGAAATAGATTAGGTAAGCCTGGAGGTATTCATGTGGTGGAGCCAGACCAAAATGAACTACGACAGCGAATTGCTGCTGGCTTCAGCTTTATCGGTTATGGCCTGGATATCCGGATTCTAGATACGCTTTGCCGCAGCCACATACAAAGCATAAAGGCAAACTTATGAGAAAATTAGTCATTTCTACTTCTTCATTTGATGTGGACAATAATTCTTGTCTGCGCAATTTAGTAAACTCTGGAATGCATATTGTTGGAAATAGTTACAAACGCAAACTCACAGAGGATGAAATCATAGGGCTACTTGGGGAAGACACTGTTGGAATGATTGCTGGTATTGAACCTCTGACCGAGCGTGTTTTTGCTTCTGCCAAAGGCTTAAGAGTAGTATCACGCTGTGGGGCTGGCCTAGATAGTGTTGACCTTGCTGCAGCAAAGATCCGGGACATTTCCGTTTTTAATACTCCCGAAGCTCCAGCCCAAGCAGTGGCTGAGCTCACAATGGGATTGATGTTAGCTGCTTTAAGACGAATCTGCCAGACTGACCGACTGCTGCGTGTAAATGAATGGCCACGAGTGCAAGGGCAACTACTTGCGGCCCAGATAGTAGGTATCATAGGACTGGGACATATTGGTCGACGTGTTGCGCGGCTGTGCCAAGCTTTTGATGCGAGGGTAATCGCCTATGATCCCTATATAGATCCAACCTCCCATGGAGTAGAATCAGTATCGTTAGAGAAATTGATAACTGAAGCAAATGTAATCAGCCTGCATCTACCCTATGGAGCTGACACTCATCACCTTCTAGATGCGAAAACATTTGCACGCATGAAACCAGGCACTATAATAATCAATTCCGCCCGGGGTGGGATTGTCGATGAAACTGCCCTAGATGAGGCATTAATTTCTGGGCACTTAGGCATGGCTGCTCTCGATGTTTTTGAACAAGAACCTTACCATGGTCCATTGATTGGGAATGACAAAGCAATTCTGACCTCGCATATTGGTTCACTTGCTAGAGAATCACGCAAGCGTATGGAAATTGAAGCTGCTGAAAATCTGCTAGAGGGATTGATTAATACTGGCTTGATAAAAAGTGATGTAAATAATGTCTAAAGAAATTGCAATTGTTTTTGGTGCTAGTGGTTTTCTTGGCAGTCATGTGGCCGAGGCGCTTTCCTCTGACGGCTACCGGGTACGTTTGTTTGACCGTATCCCGTCATCCTACCAGCAACGTGATCAAGAAATGATCGTTGGTGACATTATGAATCTGGAAGATGTAACTAAAGCTGCACAGGGTGCCGCTATAGTCTACAATTTTGCTGCAATCGCCGACATCGATGAAGCCCATGAGAAACCACTGGCTACTGCAAAAATCAATATTCTAGGCAATATGAATGTACTAGAGGCAGCTCGACTAGCAGGAGCACGCCGCTTTATCTTTGCTAGCAGCGTGTACGTATACTCCGAGTCTGGTTCTTTCTATCGTGCAAGCAAACAAGCAGCAGAGCGATTTATCGAAACCTATCATGACCGCTACGGACTAGATTACACCATTCTGCGATATGGATCTCTGTATGGAAGACGTAGTGATGAACGTAATGGTATCTATCGAATGCTCCATGAAGCAGTAGAAAAACGATCAGTCACTTACAGGGGTAGTGGTGAAGCTATACGTGAATATATTCATGTCGAGGATGCCGCACGTATGAGCGTGCAAGTGCTGGCACCAGAATTCGCTAATCGCCATCTAATTCTTACAGGGCAGGAACGGATGCGCATCAAAGATGTCATGATGATGATCTCGGAAATTATGCCATGGCCGGTAGAACTTCATTTTGATGAAGCTAATGCGGTACATCATTACGAAGTGACCCCTTATGCATTTCAGCCACGTATTGGCCGTAAATTAGTACTCAATGAGCATGTTGACCTTGGCCAAGGCTTGTTAGATTGTCTAACAGAAATTCACAAAAAATTACATCACTCCGGCATAGATGATAATGCCACACCAGAAGCATCCGACAACAGAGCATGAAAGCAATAAATTGGCAGGCCATCATCTTTGATTTTGATGGAGTATTGGTCGAATCAGGAGACATCAAAACACAAGCATTTTCTGACCTTTACCAGTCCTATGGCAATACGATAGCAAGTAAAGCAGTGCGTTATCACAAACAGAACGGCGGCCTGTCACGCTACCAGAAATTCCGATATGTTCAACAGCATTTTTTGAAAATGCCACCACTGACAAAGGATGAAGAACAAGAACTTGATAGACGCTTCTCTAAACTAGTAGTCGAGGCTGTAATTGCTAGTGATCCAGTTCCCGGTGCCAACGAGTTAGTGCATATAGAATCTTCTAGAATCCCGCTGTTTATTGCCTCGGGCACACCTGAAATAGAACTAAATACAATCGTTACTCGTCGCGGACTAGAGCCTTATTTCACAGAAGTGCGTGGCTCTCCAAAATCGAAACAGGTTCTGATTGCAGAGATACTGTCTACTCATGATCTCACACCCACACGTGTACTTATGATTGGCGATGCGCTTATTGATTATCAAAGTGCACAAACTAACAATGTCGCTTTCTTGGGACGTGTACGCACTGGAGATAAAAATCCATTTCCTGAACAGGTAAATACGGTGTCCGACTTGGATGTACTGCTAACCTGAAAGAACGTGGCAATAAGGCTGATATATATTTGTTGAAAACGATTTGTACTTTATTCTTGAATAACTAAATAAGAAATTATCTACAACACTAATACTGTTACGCTTGTAACTTGATTACTTAGCAAGGATAAAGACCACCAGAATCTAGTTATTCTAGGGAATATACATCAACGCAATACACCTCGTCGAAATAGTTTCCAGAAAACCTTACAGCCAAATAACACGGGATGACGGCGAAGTCTAGGAGTGACCTCAATACTTACTCCAGTGTGACGTTCAATTTTCCATGCAGCATAATCAATACAGTCCCGGAAGGTAAATGTCGCCTTTGTCAGCCGAAGCACTGAGAGTATCCTCCCCTGAAAACGACGCAACCACCAGCGTCTCAATGAACTTCTACACTCAGCCTCATCAACTAAGCATCGGTAGTACACCCCCCGTCCTTGTGGTTCTTGTGGTAATTTCTCAAGCATTCCCACCAACACAGGTAAAGCATGCTCGGTCAAATGTTCGTAGTCATCAAGATTAAGCTCGGTAAGCTGACGTGCGCGCGATTCCCGTTCAGGCCGAAGTTCAGCTGCATAGGTAAGTGTCAGACCCTTGACCCAAATTTCTTCTGCAGTTACTACACACGGCCCCAAAGCCTTAATGGTGGGACCAAGAAATGCTACAACTGCATGCGCCAAAGAATTATAAATACGTTGGCGGACAGTTTCATTCCGAACATACAACAACCGGACTGGTTGGGCAAAACGTGCCCATAGATACGAGTGAAACCAGTATTGGTTTCCTTTCTCAAATTCTGCCATTGAGATAACTGCATATTTGGCACGAAATGTTTTTTTCTGTGTAGACACCTCAAGATAAAACACATTCGGCGGTAACCATGCATTGAAATAGCGCAAGTAGTGTTCTTGGTAGGCATTACTGTAGTTATCAACCACAGTATAAAAATCTACTACGCCATCACCAATCTCTTGAGAACGCAAGCAAGACCCATAAAGAAGAACGGCATCTAGCGATGACTCAAAACGTAATTTCAGTTCTTCGACAAGGATTGAGAAATCTGCTGTCACAGGTCTTGATCCCATAGAAGCGACTTCTGAAACCAAGCCATCAGGGAGTTTTCTATCCAATGTTAATGCACGATCTGTCATTGATACAAGCCTGTAGGATCCTTTTATATACTACCAATTCAAGAAAGAGACTGGTCCGGCTGCCGAGATTTTTAACGGCCCATTTTGACTTGCAGCGTAGAAGGATTCACCGTCGATGATATAGTCGTCATCTATCGCCAGTTCCACCACGCTGCTATTGTAGCTATGATACCCTTCATCCTCCGTAAGGACTGTACCTCGACCTGAGATTAGTGGCCATATCGAACGTATAGATTTTTTCCGCTTCTGCTTTACAAATGTAATATGAAGCGGCTCCTGCTCCTGCCCCCAGTATGGGCGCATATTAAATAGTAAACGATCAAGTGCACTGGCAAACAGAAACTGATGAGAGCCATTGAAAATCTTTCCACCCACCTTGATAGTTGCCATCTTAGCTGGAGCCCATGCCCCTTTGCAACGCTTAAGAATCAATCCAATAAAATAAACTGCCATGATTAGGCCTGAATAAATTTCTCCGGTAATTCTCACCTGCTTGATTCCGCTCCGGGAGAATATTACAGCACGAGCAATAATACCAACAGCAAAAAACATACCATACACCTTATCAACGCCCGTTTGCTCTATACACAATACATGTCGTCGCAATAGTAAGGGTAGAGTCCGTTTCAACAAGTATCGATTTAAATTTCGTGCCGATTCTTCTGGATCGTCATATTTAACTAAATCAAGTGCCGTCATATTGGTCGTACCACCAGGTACTATCGCAAGAATCGGCCAACTAGTAAGGGGATGCGCTGTGAACAAATGATTCAAAACTGCCTGCACCGTACCATCTCCACCAGCAATTACCAGCAGATCAATACCATCATGCAAAAAATCACTCACGGTTGCATTGAACTCAGGCACGCTCGTTGCTTCTCGAATAATTGCACCGGGAATTTCTACTAGCGCATGCTTTATTGCTTCCTTACGCTTGCGGATTCGTCCGCTAAGAGGATTGAAAAGTAACCCAATCTTAGCCTCGCCCATTTGTAATTTTTTAATTCGTAACTCTTCTGTCATTTATACTAACCGGTTGAATGAATCAAACTCTGCTATGTAAATAATTAGGGAATCCTCTGTAACCAAGAATTAGCTAATAGGATCAGCGCAAATCCTGGGAATAGAGCGGTCAAAGCCGGACTCAAATGTAACAACAGACCTGCATTTGCTATAATTTGATCAAGCAGATAGACACTCATCCCGACTAAAACTGCAAGCACTAATTTGTTAGTAAGACCCGTTCGAGAAGATCCGAAAACGAAAGGGATGGAAAGCAGCAGCATTGCAATTGTTGTCAATGCCCCGCCAGCTTTTCGCCACAAAGCCAGTTCATATGCGTCCGCTTCTTGACCTGTATTTCGTAAGAAACGTACATGTTTAAACAAATCAAAAGGTGACAAACTATCTGGCGATTTGTTTAAAGTCGAAATGTCAGCTGGATTCACAAATGATTTCCATTGCATCGAACTTGTGCTTATAGATTCAATTTGTTCTTTAGTAAATGTCTTGCTAATGACTTCGCTTAATTCCCACAAATTATTATCAATAATGTCAGCATATTTAGCATGAGTATAAGATAACAGAGAGCCATCGTCGTCAAAATGTAACACCTCTACGTTTGCCGCTCTCTTGGCATTTATCATTTCACCAATACGTAATATATTTCTCTTATTTCGTGTCCAGGTACCAAGATCTTTACCAAGTTGCACGCTCTGATCAAGTGCGGCAGCTCGGTGTAAGATTGCTTTTTGCTGAAGTTGTGGAGCAACAAACTGTTCCAGTATGGCTATAAAAATTAAGAGGATTAGCCCGACGGAGAGCGGCGCTATACTTATGCGAACAGGAGAGAAGCCCGCCACTCGCAGCGCGGTTAGCTCTAGATTAATTGCTAATCTTCCTAATGCGATTACGTTACCCAATAATGCAATAAATGGTGCAAGCTGGCTAAACCTGCGTGGCAACATTAATGCAGTGTATAGGAATGCATCTTTAACCTGGTATGTGCCTCTGCCCACATCATCTAGTTGCTCTAACAAATCCAAGAAAGCGAACAATGGCAAAAGTACTGCAGTGGCAATGCAGAGGCCAATGAAGACCTGAAAACCAAGATAACGATTTATTATTAAAATCATCTAGACTGAAAAAGCCGTTTCCAGCCGTTGGGGAAAAGTAGACCAAGTGAAGCAATGAGCATTAATACGTATAGCCACCACACTCCAGGCATGCTTCCTACTTTTCCTTGCTCTACCCACGTCTGGGCTAATCCGTTTAAAATATAATAGATCGCGAAAACAAAGGCTGCAGCAAAATAAACTCTCTCTCCTTCATTATTTCGAGGAGAAGTGCGGCTAAATGGTATAGCAATCAAGGCTAAAAAAATAGTTGCAATGGGTCGAGAGAGGCGCCATTGAAGTTCGGCAATGTCAGTTGGCTGACTTGAGTCCATTAAAACCTTAGTCGTTGCTGACTTTCGTTTGTAATCTAACGTGTAACTATCGTCGCCGAAATACACTAGTTTTTTAAAATGAGAAACAGTATCTTTTGTAGAAGAATGTGCAAGTTTATAAATATAACCTTCGAATAAATGTAACTGGGGCCGCTGACCACGGACTAGCTTCTTCTGTTCTCCCTCTTTGGCAACGAGGATCTCACTTCCATTATCCTTACTCACAAAGTGAAATATCTTTCTCATCTGCTTACCAGATTCATCCTTTGAATTAATATAAACCACTCTGCCACTTTTCTCGCTTCCATAGAAACGTCCGGCTTGGAATCTATCTGTATTTAACTCAGCTGCTGCCTGAGATAGTAAAATATAATTCTCCTCATATGCCCAAGGACGAACAAATATAGAAAGCGCACCACTAATAATCCCAACTGGGATTGCAACTATAAGTACAGCATAAATTATGCGATGTTCACTAATACCCACAGAACGCAATACATTAATTTCCTGATCTCTATTCATTCTGCCAAGCCCAATTATTATAGCGATATAAAGAGCGATCGGCACAAGTACTTCTAAGGCAATTAAAGTCTTAAGCATTACTAACTTCAGCATGGCGGCAATTCCAAGTGACTCTGTTATGGCTTCTGCAAGAAAACGGGCACTAATAAAACTAGAAAATAACCCGGATAAAATCACGATTAACACCGTGAATGGGATCAATAGCTCGCGTATAATATATTTATTTATTATTTTCACGTACTCTCTCTTACAAAACTTTTCATGAAACCAACTTACTACATAGAAAAGCGGTACTAAATTCTATTTTTATCACGTGTCGTTTCTTCCAAAACGGATTCTACAAGCGCTATATCTTCTGCCTT
>SPBV01000237.1 GCA_004525885.1 Nitrosomonadales bacterium | reverse complement strand
TGTAAAAAAGAAAGTGTTATTAGTTATTGGAGATTTTATATAGGATATTTTTATAACTATATAAAAACTTCATAAGGGAGATTGTTAATGTATATAGGAATACCCACGGAGGTGTCTATTGGAGAGACCCGCGTTGCTGCTACACCAGAGACAGTTAAAAAATTTACTGCCAATGGATTCCATACCGTTTTAGTGCAGTCTGGAGCAGGTGCTGGAGCAAGTATAACTGATGATGATTTCAAGCAAGCTGGCGCAACCATTGTAAATAATGCGGTAGAACTTTATAGTCAATCTCAAATCTTACTTAAGGTTCGCGCCCCAGAATCTTCAGAACTGCAGATGATACGTAAGGACGCAGTTTTGCTTGGTCTATTATCTCCACATCAAACTGATGGCATTGCTATCCTTGCAAATCATGGGTTAACTGCATTTGCTATGGAGAAACTTCCGCGTATTTCTCGTGCCCAAAGTATGGATGTACTTTCTTCACAAGCTAATATTGCTGGTTACAAGGCGGTACTGGTAGCGGCAAACGTTTATCAGAAGTTTTTCCCCATGTTGATGACAGCTGCGGGAACTGTGAAAGCTGCACGCATATTGGTACTAGGAGCAGGGGTAGCAGGCTTACAAGCTATTGCTACAGCCAAGCGCTTGGGAGCAGTAATTGAGGCATTTGACGTGCGTCCAGCTGCAAAAGAACAAGTACAAAGCCTTGGAGCGAAATTCGTTGAAGTTCCTTTAAGTGACGAAGAAAGGTCGCAAGCAGAAACCGTTGGTGGTTATGCACGAGAAATGTCTGATGACTATAAACATCGCCAAGGAGAGCTGGTACACCAACGTGCCATAGTGGCAGATATCATCATAACCACTGCATTAATCCCAGGTCGCCCAGCACCAGTTTTGATCAATGAGAAAACTGTTCAAGCTATGAAACCAGGATCAGTAATAGTGGACATGGCGGTAGAGGCTGGTGGTAACTGTCCTCTGTCGGAACTCAATAAGACTGTAGTCAAGCATGGCGTACATCTCGTAGGCATAGCCAACCTACCTGCATTAGTAGCAACTGATTCTAGTGCGCTTTATGCTCGTAATTTAATGAACTTTCTTAACTTAATGTTAGATGTAGATAGTGGCGAATTTAAACTTAACCGTGAAGATGAGATTATTGCAGGTACCTTGGTTTGTACAGATGGGAAAGCAATTTTGAATGTAAAGTAAGTAAACATTAATTTGAATTTTTAAAGCATTTAGGAGGAGTTACCATGATTGGAGAAGTTGACCCAACTATTATCAATATTACGGTATTTGTACTAGCGATATTTGTTGGTTATCACGTTGTATGGAATGTGACTCCAGCCCTTCATACGCCATTAATGTCAGTAACTAATGCAATCTCAGGAATTATTCTAGTGGGTGCCATGTTGGCTGCTGGACCGGCCGAATCAGATTGGGGTGTTTGGTTGGGTGCGGTTGCTGTGACGTTAGCCGCAATCAACGTATTTGGTGGATTTCTCGTTACTCAGCGTATGCTGGAAATGTTTAGAAAAAAAGATAAAAAAGGAAACGTGTAAATGTCACCGAATTTAGTTGCTTTAGCTTATCTTGTTGCGTCAGTTTTTTTTATTTTGGCTTTGAAAGGTTTAAGTTCTCCGATTACCGCTCGTCGGGGTAATTTATTCGGCATGGTAGGGATGGCTATTGCCGTTATCACCACGCTTACAGTTACTAAAAACTGGGCGTTGATAGTTGGCTGTATAGTTGTAGGTGGTTCTATCGGCGCAGTCGTAGCCAAGCGCGTACAAATGACAGCAATGCCAGAATTGGTTGCATTTATGCATTCACTAGTTGGGTTAGCGGCAGTATTTATTGCCATAGCCGCAGTCAACAACCCGGTTTCATTTGGTTTGCCTGCCATGTTGCCAATGGGTAGTAAATTAGAACTGTTTCTTGGTACATTCATTGGGGCTATGACTTGGTCAGGCTCGGTAATTGCGTTCTTAAAGCTGTCTGGTCGTATGAGTGGAGCGCCAATCACCTTTAATGGTCAGCACATGGTCAATCTAATTTTAGCCCTTGTGATGGTTGGATTTGGATTGTGGTTCTTCTTCAGCGAAACCACCAACTGGACGGCCTTTGCTTCAATGGCTGTAATTGCCTTTGTACTAGGATTTTTGATTATTGTTCCTATCGGCGGAGCAGATATGCCAGTGGTAATCTCAATGCTCAATTCTTACTCCGGTTGGGCGGCAGCAGGCATAGGTTTTTCGCTTGGGAACCCAATGCTTATTATTGCAGGTTCTCTAGTTGGCAGTTCTGGTGCGATTTTGTCATATATTATGTGCAAAGCCATGAATCGTCCATTTCTTTCCGTCATACTAGGCGGATTTGGAAGTGACGGTGGATCAGCAGTTGAAAGCGATGGAAAACAAAAAAATCATCGAAGTGGTAGTGCGGATGATGCAGCATTTCTGCTAGGCAATGCGGATAGTGTAATAATTGTTCCTGGCTATGGCCTGGCAGTAGCGCGAGCGCAGCACTCAGTCAAGGAACTTGCAGAAAAATTGCACGAGAAAGGTGTCAGCGTGCGATTTGCTATTCATCCAGTTGCAGGGCGCATGCCGGGTCATATGAATGTACTATTGGCAGAAGCAGAGATACCCTATGAGCAGGTACTAGAGATGGACGAGATCAATAGCGACTTTTCTAACACTGATGTGGTACTGGTTTTAGGTGCAAACGATGTTGTGAACCCTGCAGCATATATTGCAGGTAGCCCTATTTACGGTATGCCAATTCTAGATGCCCACAAAGCACGTACTGTGATGGTAGTGAAACGAAGCATGGCTGCTGGGTATGCTGGTCTCGACAACGATCTATTTTACATGGACAAGACTATGATGGTATTTGGTGATGCTAAGAAAGTAGTCGAGAATATGGTTAAGGCTCTGTAATGTTGTTTTTAATAACATTTAAACAAGTATTAACTAACTGTGAATATAGAACATGATTTTTACATTTGTTCATCATCTTTCTTAAGTGCAGCATTATTAAATTGTTCGCCATAATAGTTTTTTGCCCACTTGCGTTGACTATAAGGCTCACCCAACCCCCCGTCATATTCTTCTTCTTCACTAGATATATTTCGCCCCAAGATTCGATTGCTTATCTCTGCGATAATAGATACAAATGTTTTAAGCATGACTAATGTTTCCTCTTAGAAATATAATATTATCT
>SPBV01000135.1 GCA_004525885.1 Nitrosomonadales bacterium | reverse complement strand
TCTTAAAACCTTGCTTAAAAAATAGGTTCTCAATATAAGGCTGAATTTGTATGCCCCCTCACTAATGAGAATTCTGCCACCAGAATCCAGAACAAAGGAAGCTGTGAACTTTCCGCCCGCTATTTTTTTGATGGGACCCACCGCAAGCGGAAAAAGTAATGTCGCACTGGAAATTGCCAAACATCTATCAGTAGAAATCGTTAGTGTGGATTCGGCTCAGGTCTACCGACATATGGACATTGGAACTGCCAAACCAAGTGCGAAAACATTGGCAGCAGTGCCACATCATCTTATTAATCTAATTGAGCCGTATGAGCGTTATTCTGCTGCACAGTTTCGCGAAGATGCGTTAGTTGCTATGAGAGAGATTACCGAGCGCGGCAAAATTCCGCTACTAGTTGGCGGCACCATGCTTTACTTTCGGGCATTACTAGAGGGGCTGTCTGAACTTCCGCCTGCCGACATGGGCGTGCGTATGGTAATTGACAACAGGGCTGAAGAAAACGGCTGGCCTTCGATGCATAAGGAATTACATCAGTTTGACCCGGCCATCGCTGAACGTATCCAGCCCACTGATAGTCAACGCATTCAACGCGCATTGGAAGTATATTATCTTACTGATAAACCCATGTCAGAGTTGTTGAAAAAACCTAGGTATGTATATCTTCCTTATCATGTAAAAAGTATCGCCTTGATCCCAGATGATCGCAACGTTCTGCATCAGCGTATTGCAATACGCTTCGAAGAAATGCTGGAATTGGGATTGATCGGGGAGGTTCGTGTTGTACGGAATAAATTTGGGCTTGATGTCGACGCTTCTTCAATGCGTTGTGTCGGCTATCGACAAGCGTGGATGTATTTGGACAATGAAATTAGCTTGCCCGAAATGCGCGAAATGGGGCTTGCTGCTACACGTCAATTGGCAAAACGACAGCTGACCTGGTTGCGATCAATGAAGGGGTTTAAAGTATTTAATTGCTTTGCAGAAGATTTACCGCAATTGATTTTGGAATATTTGCAAGAAAACGGATCTAATGGTGAGGCAAGCTCAAAATCAAGGTAGAGGAAACACGCAGGTTAACAATCCATTTTTCTGACTCACCATGCTGGGATAAGGTAGCATGTAGTAATGCACTTTGCATCGCTTACGAAGGACAAATAATATGCTTTTTTTCTTTTTTTCTTTATTACTAGGGCTAATCGCCTTGGCTGGCATAGTTTTATTGGTCCGCCCGCTACGCTACATTTTTATTTCTCGTCCCTTATTAAAAATATATCGGAAAATTTTGCCGCAAGTTTCGCAAACTGAACAAGAGGCTTTAGATGCAGGAACCGTATGGTGGGACGGGGAATTATTTAGCGGTAAACCGGATTGGAATACGTTGTTATCTTACCCCAAACCGCAGCTTAGTACTGAGGAAAAAGCCTTCCTTGACGGCCCGGTAGAGCAATTATGCGAGATGTTGGATGAGTGGCGGATTACGCGCGAACTCCACGACCTTCCGCCCAATGTCTGGCAATTTATTAAAGACAATGGCTTTTTCGGCCTGATTATCCCCAAGCAATATAGTGGTCATGGTTTTTCAGCCCTGGCACATTCTGAGGTGGTAATGAAAATTGGTTCGCGTAGTGGCACAGCAGCCGTAACGGTGATGGTGCCTAATTCACTAGGACCAGCAGAGTTGCTTCTACATTATGGCATGGAAGACCAAAAGAATTATTACCTTCCTCGTCTAGCAAAAGGGCTGGAAATACCATGTTTCGCGCTCACTGGACCTGATGCCGGATCAGACGCTGGAGCAATTCCCGATACGGGCGTCATCTGCCGTAGTGAGTTTGATGGTAAGCAAGACGTTTTGGGTATGCGTGTTACATGGGAAAAACGTTACATTACTTTAGGCCCCGTTGCAACGCTGCTTGGCCTTGCGTTTAAGCTCTATGATCCTGACGGGCTACTTGGTAAAGAAAAAGACTTGGGTATTACGCTAGCGTTGATTCCCACCAACACGCCGGGTATTTCCATTGGCCGTCGACATTTCCCACTTGATGCGGCATTCCAGAACGGCCCTAATTCTGGTAAGGACGTTTTCATTCCTATCGAATGGGTGATTGGTGGCCGCGAGGGAGTTGGTAACGGCTGGCGCATGCTAATGAATTGCCTTGCAGTGGGACGATCAATTTCCCTTCCTGCAACCAGTGTTGGTGCAGCCAAACTTGCAGCGCGTACCAGCGGCGCCTATGGCATGGTACGAGTGCAATTTAAAATGCCAATCGGACGTTTTGAAGGTGTTGAAGAGGCGTTAGCTCGAATTGGCGGTAACACTTACATGATGGATGCGGCGCGGATAATGACGGCTGGTGCGGTAGATTTAGGTGAAAAACCTTCCGTCATTTCAGCCATCATTAAGTATCACCTTACTGAGCGTGGCCGCCAAGTGATCAATGACGCAATGGACATACATGGTGGCAAGGGAATCTGCATGGGGCCGAGCAATTATCTGGGACGAGCTTATCAGCAGGTTCCTGTTAGCATTACAGTGGAGGGCGCCAATATTCTCACTCGCAGTTTGATTATTTTCGGTCAGGGAGCAATACGTTGCCACCCCTATGTGCTCAAAGAAATTCGCGCAGCAAATGATAGTGATAATGTTCGAGCGTTACAGGAATTCGACCGAGCATTAATCGGACACATTGCTTTTAGTTTTAACAATGGCTTGCGTTGTTTGCTTTATGGACTAACAGGAGCATCCCATGCAAGCGCACCCAACAAAACCAGCGTAGAGATAGCGGGTTATTATAGACAACTGTCAAGATTCTCCGCCGCTTTTTCACTGGTCGCAGATGTTTCTATGCTAATGCTTGGCGGTTCTCTCAAACGCAAGGAAAAACTTTCTGCTCGTCTGGGAGACATTCTTAGCATGCTTTATTTGTGCTCTGCTACATTAAAGAGATTCGAAGACGATGGTCGCCCTGTTTCCGATTTGCCATTGCTACAGTGGTCAATACAAGATGCGCTTTATCGTATGCAGTTAGCATTCTATGGTCTGCTGGACAATTTCCCGAGTCGCATCATGGCATGGAAGTTACGACTGCTCGTGTTTCCTCTGGGCAGAGCATTCTCCCCCCCATCAGACGAGCTAGGGCACGAGGTTGCCAAGGTACTAATGGCATCAGGAGAGGCGCGCGATCGCCTAACCGCGGGTATTTATGTTCCAACCTCTGCTGATGAACCACTTGGAATTCTGGAGTTGGCATTACAATGTGCAGAGAAATGTGAAGTAGCCAATTTAAAAATACGTACGGCGGTTAAAGCCGGCCAAGTATCAGCCAGAGGCGGTGAAAAAATTACCGAAGCGCTGGATCAGGGCATTATCACCAGCACGGAAGCTGAGTCTTTAAAAGAAATGAAGTTTCTTCGACGTCGCGTAATTATGGTCGATGACTTCTTGCCAGATTTTAGCTAGAAAAAAACAGCAACTCTGATTCTGGCTGTACACACTTCATAAAGTTGTGGAGGTTTAATCATAACAACTGAACAAAACAAACATGGATAATATTATCCCGACAGAAATAGCTAGGACACTGGATGGGTTATTCAGCGAACGGGTACGACGCTCACCCCAAATGGTTGCTTATCGAAACTATGATCAGGTGGCTGGAAGATGGCACGACCATACCTGGGCACAGATAGATAGGGAGGTTGCACGATGGCAGGTTGCGCTAACTAAAGATGGCTTAGTCTCTGGTGACCGAGTGGCAGTAATGTTAAGAAACTGCCCGGAATGGGTAACATTTGATCAGGCAGCGTTAGGACTAGGGCTCGTGGTTGTGCCCCTCTATACGGAGGATCGAGCTGAGAACGCGGCCTATATTCTACGCGACTCTGGTGCCAGATTATTGCTGCTTGAAGATCAGACACAGTGGCAAATATTTTATAAGTTGCGCGCTCAAATGGACGATCTGTTCCGGATCGTAATGATCAATTCGGTTGAAAATGGTGTCGACAAAATCCAAGACAATAACGTGATAGCACTTCGTGACTGGCTACCGGAAAAAGCAGGAGAAGTACAGCACGCTAATCACAACCAAAATGATCTAGCTACGATCATGTATACCTCTGGTACTTCTGGTCGTCCCAAGGGCGTAATGCTTAGCCATCATAATCTACTTACTAACGCAAATAGTTGCTTACAAGTTGTGCCGGTTTGGCAAGACGATCTGTTCCTCTCTTTTCTACCGCTTTCGCATGCGTTTGAACGTACGGTAGGGTACTACCTTCCGTTAATGTGCGGAGCCACTGTTGCTTATGCGCGCTCAATCCAGCAATTACAAGAAGATTTAGCGAGTATTCGTCCTTCAGTTCTTATTTCGGTGCCACGAATTTATGAACGAGTTTATGAAGCAATTCATGCGAAGCTAGCAAAGAAACCTACACTGAGTCGCCTTATCTTTAATTACGCGGTAGAGGTGGGCTACAGTCGTTTCGAGTTTCAGCAACAGAGAGGGCCATGGAAAATCTCTCACCTGTTCTGGCCACTTCTAGATAAGCTTGTGGCAAAGGAAGTAATGAGCAAACTAGGCGGGAGATTGCGACTTGCAATGGGGGGTGGCGCCGCTCTGTCAACTGAAGTATCACGTATGTTTATTGGCTTGGGATTACCAATCTTGCAAGGATACGGTATGACAGAATGCGGACCAGTAGCATGCACCAATACTATCGAGAATAAGTCCCCTCGAGCGTAGGTAACGCTATTCCTGGTGTAGAAGTAAAACTCGGTGAGAATAATGCGTTACTGATTCATGGCCCCAACGTAATGCTAGGTTACTGGAATAATCCGGAGGCCACCGCATCAGTATTGACCCAGGATGGATGGCTCAACTCTGGCGATATGGCACGTATTGATGAAGGGAGAATAACGATTACCGGGCGTCTAAAAGATATCATTGTCATGTCCACTGGTGAGAAAATTCCGCCAACAGATATGGAGGCGGCAATTTTACGTGACCCGCTATTCGAGCAAGTAATGCTGTTAGGTGAAGGGCGCTCATATTTAAGTTTGCTG
>SPBV01000078.1 GCA_004525885.1 Nitrosomonadales bacterium | reverse complement strand
CTATTACTTCTATTTTAAATGATTACAGCATTTCCCATAGGGCAGCAGAATTCAATAAAGTTTAAACTAGAGGGCGCTCTTAACAGAGTTTAAGTAATAGTGGCAGTAAACTTTGTATTTTATTGGGTGTAAAATTATGGCAAACATTGGCTTTATCGGTCTTGGGATTATGGGAAGGCCTATGGCTGAAAATCTTATTAAGGGTGGACATTCGTTATTCCTTCATTCTAGAAGTGGTGTACCTAAAGAGTTAATCGAGCGAGGTGGAAAAGCTTGTTCCTCTGCCAAAAAAGTAGCGCAAAATTCCGATATCATCATCACTATGCTACCGGATACTTCTGACGTAAAAAAAGTACTATTTGGTGAAAATGGTGTAGTACAAGGATTAAGCCAGCATAAGATCGTAATGGATATGAGCTCAATCTCTCCTATTGAAACCAGAAAATTCTCTGCTAACATCAAACATCTTGGTTATTATTATGTAGATGCGCCAGTATCAGGGGGAGATATAGGGGCAAAGAATGCAACACTTACGATTATGGTTGGCGCTCAAGAAAAGATTTTTGTAAATGTAAAGCCCATTCTTGAATTAATGGGCAAGAAAATCACCTTAGTAGGCGACAATGGTGCCGGACAAATCTGTAAAATTGCAAACCAGATTATCGTTGCACTAACTATTGAAGCAGTAGGTGAAGCGCTGTTACTTGTGTCTAAAGCAGGCGTAGATCCCAATAAAGTTCGTCAGGCACTAATAGGTGGCCTTGCTTCATCTCGTGTTTTGGAAATTCATGGCGAACGTATGATCAAGCGCGCGTTTAATCCAGGGTTTCGTGTAGAACTACATCATAAGGACTTGAATATTGCGCTTTCCAGCGCACATGAGCTAGGAATAGATTTGCCTAATACTGCAGCTACCCAGGAACTATTCAAAGCCTGCATTGCGCAAGGTGATGCTAAATTGGATAGCTCAGTAATTATCCAATCTCTAGAAAAATTAGCGCATCTCGGGGTTCAAAAAACCTAACTCTATGCATCCTATTGAACTCGTCAACAGCTTACGTGTTTTTTTACCGCCTGATTCTGTGCTTTATGAAACAGAAGATCTAAGACCATATGAGTGCGATGGCTTGTCAGCTTATCGGCAAATACCAATGATTGTAGTAATACCTAGAACTGAAGAAGAAGTTATAAGAATCCTACGAATTTGTCATGCATCAAAAACTCCTGTTGTTGCGCGAGGTGCAGGTACAGGGTTATCTGGTGGCGCGCTACCCCATGCAAATGGAATCCTGCTATCACTTGTCAAACTAAAACAAATACTTGAAATCGATCCAATTACACGAATAGCAAGAGTGCAACCAGGAGTTCGTAACCTTGCGATTAGTGAATCTGCAATGGCATATGGTCTATATTACGCACCTGATCCCTCTTCACAAATTGCTTGTTCCATTGGCGGCAATATAGCTGAAAACTCGGGTGGAGTGCACTGTCTCAAATATGGGCTTACCGTACACAATATTCTCAAACTACGAGTAATAACTATTGAGGGGGAGTGTCTTGAAATTGGCGGCACTAGTCTGGATACCCCGGGCTACGATTTATTGGCACTTATGACTGGCAGTGAGGGTATGCTAGGTATTGTTACAGAAATCATAGTAAAACTTATACCTAAACCTGAAAAAGCTCAGGTAGTCATGGCTGCGTTTGATGATATTCAAAAGGCATGTAATGCGGTAGCTAATGTAATCGGAGCAGGCATTATTCCTGCTGGCATGGAAATGATGGATAAAATGGCTACTCATGCAGTAGAGGAGTATATCCATGCCGGCTATAACCTTGAAGCAGAAGTAGTTCTGTTGTGTGAATCTGACGGCACAGCGGAGGAAGTGATGGATGAGATCCAACGTATTAATGAAATTATGAAGATGAGTGGCGCGATAGATATAAGAACATCTAACAACGAAACTGAACGGCTTAAATTTTGGGCTGGACGTAAGGCTGCGTTTCCTGCAGCTGGCCGTATTTCACCTGATTATTACTGCATGGATGGCACTATTCCACGCAAAAATCTTGCGCGTGTATTAGGTGGCATTGAAAAACTTTCTCTAGAGTATGGTCTACGTTGTATGAACGTATTCCATGCAGGTGATGGTAACTTGCATCCATTAATACTATACGATGCTAATCGTCCAGGAGAACTGAAAAAAACCGAAGAATTTGGAGCAAAAATACTTGAGATGTGCATACAAGTTGGTGGGACTATTACCGGTGAACATGGCGTCGGTATAGAGAAAATTAATCAAATGTGTTCGCAATTTAAGACAAGTGAATTGGAATTGTTTCATGCGGTAAAATCAGCGTTTGATCCTGATGGGTTATTAAATCCAGGGAAGGCAGTGCCATCTTTGCGTCGCTGCGCAGAACACGGTGCTATGCACGTACACCGGAATGAAGAAAAATTTCCAGATTTGCCTAGATTTTGAACAATTTGCAGAATCAACTGAGACAAATTTCAAAATAAGAACCATTAAGAACCATTAAGACCCATGCAAGATATT
Organism: Nitrosomonadales bacterium; assembly: GCA_004525885.1. Lineage (GTDB taxonomy): Bacteria > Pseudomonadota > Gammaproteobacteria > Burkholderiales > Nitrosomonadaceae > BJGV01. Next base: position 5,532 of record SPBV01000078.1, on the reverse strand, counting down.
ATTAACCAGTACACAAATACCATTCGTGTAGCAGCAAAGTGTAAATCACCATTGCGTATACGTGGTGGAGGTAGTAAAGACTTTTATGGTAACAACATTAATGAGAACAATTGTGACATTCTTAGTGTTACGGCTTATACCGGTATCGTAGATTACGACCCAACTGAGCTAGTAGTAACTGCTCGCTCTGGTACTTCTCTGGCAGACCTTGAAGCTGAATTACAAATGCACAATCAAATGCTAGGCTTCGAACCCCCACATTTTGGTTCTGATGCTACGCTCGGTGGTTGTGTTGCTAGTGGATTATCTGGTCCACGCCGAGCATATGTTGGTGCAGTCCGAGATTTTGTATTGGGAGTACGTATGCTTGACGGTAATGGAAATGACTTACATTTTGGCGGTCAGGTTATGAAGAATGTTGCTGGCTATGATATTTCACGTTTGATGACAGGCTCAATGGGAACACTTGGATTGCTTCTAGAGATTTCTATCAAGGTACTACCGATACCACCTATTGAACTAACATTGCGCATGCAAATGAAAGAAGCCACAGCTATTGAAAAAATGAATCAGTGGGCAGGAAGGCCATTACCAATCTCCGCAACATGTTTCTATGATAATAATCTAACATTGAGACTTTCTGGTGCTGAGTCTGCAGTGCGTGCGGCTCACACCAAACTAGGTGGCGAATTGATATCCGATGGATTAGCATTCTGGAATTCGATACGTGAGCAATCCCACACATTTTTTCAGTCTGGTAAATCACTATGGCGTTTATCCATAAAATCTAGTGTGCCGCCACTGATATTGCCTGGGCAGCAATTGATTGAGTGGGGTGGGGCGCTACGCTGGTTCGCTTGTGGTGAAAATGTGGATGCGGATGTAAATATTATTCGCTCAAAGTCAGACTTGGCAGGTGGTAATGCTACGCTGTTCCGCAACAACAAAAAGTCTGTTTCCGTATTTCATCCTCCTAGATCAGAGATGATAAAGGTATACCAACGTATAAAGGGGAAATTTGACCCGGCGGGTATATTTAATACCGGCCGAATGTATCGGGAATTGTAAGGAATGCAGACCAACCTCGCTGATTTTATCAAAGATACTATTGAAGGAAAAGAAGCAGATACCATACTTCGAACCTGTGTTCACTGCGGCTTCTGTTTAGCTATTTGTCCAACTTATCAGTTACTGGATGATGAGCTAGATAGCCCACGTGGACGCATTTATCTTATGAAACAGGTGCTGGAAGGACAGATAGCCACCCAAAAAACTCAATTGCACTTGGATCGTTGCCTCACCTGCCGAGCCTGTGAAACTGTTTGTCCATCTGGGGTACGCTATGGTAGGTTAGTAGATATATGCCGTAATGTTGTCGAAAAACAGGTTGGGCGTAGCTTAAGAGCTAATACTATAAGGTATGCACTGCGCCAAGTATTACCTAATCCTAGTATTTTCGCATCGCTACTCAAAATGGGACAGATCGTCCGATCATTGTTACCAAAAAGAATTCGAGACTCAGTACCATCTAAAGCTAGAGATGCGGGAGCATGGCCCTCAGCACAGCACACACGTAAGATGCTGGTTCTCGATGGTTGCGTGCAACCCGCAATAGCCCCCAATATTAACGCTGCTGCTGCACGAATACTCGATAAACTTGGCATCTCACTTATCAAAGCAGAGAACGCTGGTTGTTGCGGCGCAGTTTCTTACCATCTAAATGCCCAGCAAGAAGGATTGGATTATATGCGCCACAATATAGATGCCTGGTGGCCATATATTGAAAGTAGTGTAGGCCAGGGAATTGAAGCTATTGTAATGACTGCAAGTGGTTGTGGCGTAACCGTAAAAGAGTATGGACATTTTTTGAGCCATGATCGCATCTATGCGGCGAAAGCAGCCCGTATCTCGGAATTGACCAAAGACATTAGTGAAATTCTAGAAGTTGAGACTAAAAATCTCACTCCCCTTTTAAATAACTCGAGGCCCAGTACTGGTAAATCAAAGTTATCTTTCCATTCTCCCTGTACTCTACAACATGGATTACAAATCCATGGGGTAATAGAGAATATACTTACGACCGCAGGGTTTGATTTATCTTTTGTTCGGGATTCTGATCTTTGTTGTGGCTCAGCAGGAACTTATTCAATTCTGCAACCACAGTTGTCTAAACAATTGCTGAAGAATAAAATCGTAGAGTTGGAATCTAGTAGCCCCACTCAGATCGTTACTGCAAATATCGGTTGTCTTACACACTTACAAAGCGGTACAGCGTTGACAGTTAAGCATTGGGTCGAAGTATTAGATGAAAAACTACTCGGTCATTATATATAGACAGTGTTTGCATTTCCTAACAGAGTGGTAGAATGCATACTATGCCAAAGTATCTAAATTTTTAGAGAGGCATGATAGAAAAAGCGAACTGTGCTGACCAATTCAATTAAATGGAGAAATTGTCCAAATGGAAAAGCTAACTAAAGAACATATATCTGCAGCGTTATGTGCCGTTCCTCTTTTTTCCACGCTGTCATCTGAACTGATCGAGGTATTAACAAATGTTGTAAATATGAGAGATTATCCAAAAAATACCTATATCCTTTCTGCTGGCGACAAAGCAGATTCTCTTTATATAATTCTTTCTGGAAATGTCAAAGTAAGTATCATCGATATCGATGGTAAAGAGGTAATTTTGTCGCTACTGGAGCAGGGAGATATTTTCGGAGAAATGGCTTTAATTGATGACCATCCACGTTCTGCAGACATTGTTACACGTGGTCCCTGCGAGCTTATGATGATCAGAAAAGATGATTTCAGGAAATGCCTTGCTTCAAGTCCAGCCTTATCAATGCAGATCATGCTAGGCCTAGTACAGAAACTACGAGAAGCAGATAGGAAGATAGAAAGTCTAGCTCTTGTCAATGTATATGGCAGAGTAGCTCAGGCATTGCTGGAATTCTCAGAGAAGCAGGGAGATACATTAGTAATTGACGACAAACTTACTCATCAAGACATTGCAAAAATGGTTGGCGCATCACGCGAAATGGTGACCCGAGTAATGCGAGATTTAGTTGACGGTGAATACATTAGTATCGAGAAAAGAAGCATCGTTCTTCATCAAAAGCTTGAGGTATACGCGCAAGAGATAGGGCGGGCTCACGCCCACAGCTCAAAAGTCTAGAGAACCTAATATCGGTTCTCTTTAAGCCCAATAAGTTCCAAGAAAGAGAATTTGTTTTTTTGGTTAACTTTTAACTCTATATAATCAAAGTTTATTTCCCTTCGATATTACTCATGAGTCGCGTCAACAAGTTGATGGCAAAAAAACCTGAGGAAAACCCACTTCCACCAAAGATCATAAGGCTGTTGCGTGAATCTAGCTCACTCGCATTACTGGGTGTGGCACTTTATCTAGTACTGATCTTTTATGGTTATGACAGCACCGATCCTGGTTGGTCGCATGTTAGTAGAGATAATCTTATACAGAACCCTGGTGGACATATAGGGTCTTGGTTGGCTGATTTGCTTCTGTATTTATTTGGTGTTTCAGCATGGTTGTGGGTGCTGTTTCTCGTCTACTTGGTATCTTGTGGTTATCGTAGCATTGATGCCGAGGGAATATTTGACCGACGTCCATTACTAGTTTCAGCAGCTGGTTTTGTTGTATTTCTAGTTTCAAGTAGTGGACTTGAAGCACTTCGGCTCTATATGCCTAACGTATTTCTACCTTATGAACCTGGTGGGATGCTGGGCAATATAATTGTCAAGAATCTATCACAAGCACTAGGTTTTACCGGGTCGACTCTTGCATTACTAATACTGCTTGCTATTGGCTTTAGCTTATTCACTGGACTTTCATGGGTGCGCTTCGTTGAAAAACTGGGAAGCGTAATTGAAAATTTCTACTTGGATCTTATTAAACACCGGCAAGACCGGAAAGATCGGCGTATGGGTACAGCATCGATGATTAAGCGCAAAGAACTGGTGGAAGAAGAGAAAAAACGTTTTGAGAGTCACCCGCCGCTATACATCGCTCCACCCGCAAATACAATTCTGAAATCATTACGTGTGGCCAAAGAAAAACAATCTCCATTGTTCGTTGATCTCCCCGATTCACCCTTGCCGCCTCTGCACCTATTGGATGAACCGGAAAAAGATATAGAAATACTGTCTACTGATACGCTTGAGTTTACATCGCGTTTAATTGAACGCAAGCTGATCGATTTCGGTGTGGAAGTTAAAGTGGTTGCTGCTTACCCTGGCCCAGTTATTACCCGCTACGAAATTGAACCAGCTGTAGGAGTGAAAGGTAACCAGATTCTCAATTTAGTAAAAGACCTGGCGCGAGCACTGTCGGTAGCGAGTATACGTGTAGTTGAAATCATTCCTGGAAAAACAAGCATGGGACTTGAAATTCCTAATCCAAAGCGACAAATAGTACGTCTGTCTGAGGTCTTTAGTTCACAATCCTATGCTGACATGACTTCGCCGTTAACAATTGCATTGGGGAAAGACATAGGCGGACATCCAGTAGTCGTTGATCTGGTAAAAATGCCACACGTGCTGGTAGCAGGAACAACTGGATCGGGCAAATCGGTAGCAATTAACGCTATGATACTAAGTCTCATCTACAAGGCCACACCTGAGCAGGTACGCCTAATTCTAGTAGACCCGAAAATGCTAGAACTCTCTGTGTATGAAGGTATTCCACACTTGTTAGGACCAGTGGTAACCGATATGCGTCAGGCAGCGAATGCGTTGCGCTGGTGTGTAGCGGAAATGGAACGACGTTACAAGCTGATGTCGTTGTTTGGTGTACGTAATATAGGTGGATACAACCAGAAAATCCGTGATGCAGTTAAAAATGGAGTTCCTCTTACTAATCCATTCAGCTTGACGCCTGACGCACCAGAACCACTAGAGGAAATTCCGTTGATTGTGGTAGTCATCGACGAACTAGCAGATTTGATGATGGTAGTAGGTAAGAAAGTAGAGGAGTTAATTACTAGACTTGCTCAGAAAGCTCGAGCAGCGGGTGTACATTTGTTGCTTGCCACTCAACGACCTTCAGTAGATGTTATTACTGGTCTGATTAAAGCCAACATTCCGACACGAGTAGCGTTTCAGGTATCAAGCAAGATAGATTCACGAACTATCCTCGACCAGATGGGTGCTGAGGCATTATTAGGACAAGGGGATATGCTTTATCTTCCCCCTGGCAGCGGTTACCCACAAAGAGTGCACGGTGCTTTTGTCTCTGATCAGGAAGTACACCGAGTAGTTGAATACCTTAAAATGAATGGTGAGCCACGTTTTGTAGATGGCGTGCTCGATTCATACGAAGAAGGGGGCGGGGAAAGTGGCGACGCAACTTTGCGAGAAGGCGCTGAATCTGACCCGCTATACAAAGATGCGGTCGCGGTTGTGATGAAGTCTCGTCGCGCCTCCATCTCACTTGTACAAAGACACTTACGCATTGGTTATAACCGCGCAGCACGGTTAATTGAAGAAATGGAACACAGCGGACTTGTCTCT
>SPBV01000007.1 GCA_004525885.1 Nitrosomonadales bacterium | reverse complement strand
GTGCAGCTTCAACCAGTTTCGCCAAATCGCGAGCAGTAGAAACATTTCTGCTACTTAGTCCAGTAGATTCAACAAAAAAGCTACTCCCCATACCAAGTTCAAATGCCTTGTTGTTCATTGCTTTAACGAATGCTTGGGCGCCACCAGGATAAGTACGCCCCAACGCCGCCGCCGCACGATTATCTGAAGACATTAATGCTAACAGCAGTATCTCCTCACGAGTAAGCCTAGCTCCGACTGATAACCGTGAACGAGTATTCTTGATGCGATCAATATCATCTGATCTAATAGTTATTTCTTCAGTTAATGGTAAATTTGCATCAAGCACTACCATCGCCGTCATCAGCTTGGTAATAGAGGCAATTGGCCTAATATCATCTGCATTCTTACCGTAAATAACATTCCCATGCTCTGCATCTAGTACAAACGCAGACTCAGACCTTAAATGTAAACTACTTGGCTGCGCAAAGGCACCATTAGTAAATAAGATCGCTACGGATAATGTCAGGATTATTTTTTTCATTTTCTTGCTCCAACCGAAAGAACACTCGCTGTTTTCGGTTTTGAAAACTATTCCGGTTAACCTAATATATATCGGATATCTAGATGTAAACTGTATACTAGTTTTTGACAAAAAGCCATATTGTATAGTTGATTAAAAATCAATAGGTTATTAATCTGCTCCGAGAATAATATCTAGATTATCCTCTAAATCATCTGCCATTTGCATTCTCGACTGCTCTTCTTGTTGTTGCAACTCCCACATATGAGCATAAAATCCTTTCGTTATAAGAAGCTCCCGGTGGCTGCCACGTTCGATGATATTACCTTTGTCCATCACCAAAATTTGGTCGGCTTCAGCGATAGTGGAGAGTCGGTGAGCAATTGTAAGCGTAGTACGATTTGAAGCTATACGCTTCAACTCTTCCTGTATAGCTTTCTCTGACTTTGAATCAAGTGCTGAGGTAGCCTCATCAAAAATAAGAATTTCTGGTCTCTTCAAAATTGCACGGGCGATTGCAACACGCTGTTTTTCACCGCCAGAGAGTTTTAGTCCTCGCTCTCCCACTGTTGTCACATATTTATCTGGCAGGCTCTCGATAAAATTATGAATGTGGGCCGATCTAGCTGCCTCATAAACCTCTTCACAACTTGCATCGGGACGTCCATAGGCAATATTGTAATAGATAGTGTCATTGAATAAAACCGTATCTTGCGGAACAATGCCTATGGACGATCTCAAACTCTTCTGGGTGATATCGCGAATATCTTGGTTATTTACCAAAATACGACCACCAGTTACATCGTAGAAGCGAAATAATAAACGTGAGATTGTGGATTTACCTGACCCGCTGTGTCCTACTACCGCAATGTTGTGCCCAGCAGGAATATCAAAACTCATATCGAATAAAATCTGACGATTAGATTCGTAGCTAAAATTTACGCTTTCGAATCGAACTGAAACATCTCCTGGAATAAGATCAGGCGCACCTGGCTTGTCTTTTATTTCCTCGCTCTCCGTCAACAATGTAAACATCTTTTCCATATCTGCCAGTGAATGCTTGATTTCGCGATAAACAAATCCGAGGAAATGCAATGGCATATAAAGCTGCAACATAAAAGCATTAACTAACACCAGGTCACCCAATGACATAGATCCATTGATCACTCCATTAGATGCCAATAACATTAGCAAAGTCACCCCTATTGCAATAATGGCACTTTGTCCAGCATTGAGCGCTGCAAGTGAAGTCTGGTTACGTACTGCTGCAGTTTCCCACTTCTGCATATGCTCATCGTAACGTTGCGCCTCCCATGACTCATTCCCAAAATATTTTACTGTCTCATAATTCAACAAGCTGTCGATTGCACGTGTATTAGCTTTTGAGTCCATATCATTCATGGTGCGACGAAAAATCATACGCCATTCGGTGATAATTAACGTGAGTGCAATATAAGCAACTAATGATGTAAGTATAATCACAGAGAACCAGATGTCATAGTTGGAAAGAAGAATTACTGCCACTAAGCCAATTTCTAACAGCGTTGGTAAGATATTGAACAGCATAAAATTGAGCAAAAAAGATATTCCACGTGCACCCCGCTCAATATCACGCGATACACCGCCAGTTTGGCGTTCCAAGTGAAAACGTAACGACAACGCATGTAGGTGACCAAAAACCCTAATCGCAACCCGCCGGATTGCTCGTTGCGTTACCTTTGCAAAAATAGCATCGCGTATTTCACCGAATAATGTGCTACACAGACGTAATACACCGTAGCCCATCACGAGCAACACTGGTAATACCAGCATATCTTTTGGCTGATCAAGCGCGTCAACGATTTCCTTCAATACCAACGGTACCGCGACGCTAGCAAGTTTGGCCATTACCAATAGCAATAATGCTAAGGCCACTCTGCCTTTAAATTCCCATAGGTATGGTAATAATGCGCGAATAGTTTTCCAGTCGTTACGATTGGCTGATGGCTTTTCTAGGCGGGTGGGATGCATTGATTAATTTCCGAGATGGGTTATGACTGGAGCGGAATTTGGCCTAACAATCTGATGTGATACAGCAAGACAAGATCAATTACTAAAAAATTCTAGATACCCTAAAGGTTTACGATTCAATGATTCGGCCTCCCAACCACCGCCTAGTGCTTTAAATAAATCAACGGTTGCAACCAACCGATTCTGGCGACTCCGGATAACCGCTAATGCTGCATCGTTGTGGATTCTCTGCGAGTCCAATACTTCAAGGTATGCTGAATACCCTGATTTATAGCGATTCTCTGAAATTTGTAAAGCTTTCCTAGCTGAAGCTTCACTAGCTTGTAAAGCGACCTCCTGCTCAGAACTTTTGCGTACAGTGATCAACGCATCATTCACTTCTCTAAACGCCGTTCGTATTGAACCCTCATATGAGGCTAAAGCTTGTTTTTGTTGCGCATTCGCTTGGTCTAAACGCGCAAGTAGTCTACCCGCATCAAAAATTGGCAAATTCAAGTGTACGCCAGCTGTCCATATATTTGCAGCCGATTTAACTAAATTACCTAATGTTATGCTTTCTCTACCAAAACTGGATGTAAGCATGATACTTGGAAAGAGTGATGCTTTAGCAACGCCAATATTGAATGTTGCAGCGACCATTTGCTCTTCAGCTTGGCGCACATCAGGCCGATCTTCAAGTAGACTCGAAGGTAAACCTGCTGGCGGCGTAGGTGGTATGGGCAAAGCTTTGATGTCTCCTTCTTCTAGTTTCAGATCAAGTACCCCAGTGAGTACAGCTAACTGGTGTTCGCTAATGGAACGCTGACGCGTTAGCTCGGTAATTTGTGCCACTAGATTAGAATAAGCTGTTTCAGCCTGGTAAACATCTAGCGCTGAGATAAAACCCTGCTCTAAACGTCGCCTGGTAATTTCCAGGCTTTCTTCACGGTTACGCAAAGTATTACGGGATACAGAGAGTTGTGCATCGAGACTACGTAACAACAAATAATTAGTCGTAACCAGACCAGAAAGTGATAGATACACAGTATCTCTAGCGTAGTATGTACCTAACGTTTGAGCAGATGCAGCTTCCCTGGCACGACGTATTTTTCCCCAGAAATCTAGTTCGAATGCCGTACCAAGAGAGATACTATAAATCTGGCGTACGGCATTTAGCCCTGGAAAAACAGGAATTACACTTACTCTTGAAATACGGGAACGTGTTGCATTTGATTTAAAATCGATAGTTGGAAAAAGTGCGGCGCCCACCTCTTGTAAATAAGCATCCGCTTCTTCTACTCTCGCTATAGCGAGCTTAATATCCGTATTATTTTCTAGCGCTTTAGCTACTAGATCATTCAGAACAGGGTCTTGATAAAGTTCCCACCAAGTACTCGAAATAGGAACAGCTATCTGTTCTTGTTTCTCTGTATCATTGCTGACGACCGCGAACTCTGTTGGAACAACGCTACTACTATCAGGGCGTTTGTAATCTGGGCCAACCGATATGCAGCCCTGAATTACTACGGCAACTCCTATCAACAGATGGAATACTCTAAGGCGAATCCTCAATCTGCATCTCCCGCTACATTAGCAGCAGTATTTTTTTCACGTTTGCGTGTAAGCCAAACGAAGAAAAGAGGAATAAATATAGTTGCAATAAAGGTTGCAACTATCATACCGCCAAATACGCCGGTCCCCATTGATCTGCGTGCAGCTGAACCAGCGCCAGTAGCAATTACAAGTGGAAAAATCCCCAGCACAAAGGTCATCGATGTCATAATAATTGGGCGGAAACGCATACGTGCAGCCTCAATTGCAGCTTGTGCTACAGGCACACCTTCCTTTATCTTCTGACTAGCAAATTCCACGATAAGAATTGCATTTTTCGCCGCCAGTCCTATCAAAGTAATCAAACCTACTTGGAAATAAATATCATTGGGCATCCCACGTAATAACACAGCAAGTAGTGCTCCAGTCAGCGCAAAGGGTACAGCCATAATCACAGCTAGTGGTAAGGCCCAAGTTTCAAACTGTGCAGCTAAAATTAGAAACACCATGATGATTGCAAAACTAAAAGCAAAGATCGCCGCTGAACCAGTACGCTTCTCCTGATAGGCTTGTCCAGTCCAGGAAATCTGGTAATTATCCGGCAAGTTTTTTGCGGCAATCTCTTCCACTAACTTGATAGCTTCTCCCGAGCTGACACCTGGCGCCCCACTCCCAAGTATTTTTGCCGAAAGTAAGCCGTTGTATCGTTCTAGCTGCTCTGCACCAACTAAATCACTGACTTTACTCAGTGCTGATAAAGGAATCATCGCACCAGATTGTGAGCGCACATACACTCTGCCAAGATCTTCTGGTTTCATACGGTATTGTGGTTCTGCTTGCATTTGTACACGGTAAGTACGTCCAGACCGATTAAAATCGTTAACATAGAGTGAGCCCATTGTGCTTTGCAAAGTAGCATATATATCGGTAATCAGAACATCTTGAGAAATTGCCTTGGCTTCATCAACTTCAACAAAAAACTGCGGCACCGTAGGACGGAAAAAAGTATTGATGCCAGCTAGACGCGACTCCTGACTCAATGCTCCAATGAAGTTGTTGATTACACTTGACAAATGCAAAGGATTCGAATCGCCGCGACTTTGCACATAGACTTCAAACCCTCCTGAATTACCCAGACCACGGATTGCGGGTGGATTAAATGCGATCGCCAAACCATCAGGCTGCATCATGCCAATTCCAGTCAATTTTTTGACAATATCTTCAGCTGAAGCCGAACGTTCGGACCAGTCTTTGAACGCAACAAACATGGTTGCTGAGCTAGTTTTATTACCGCCCCCAATAAGATCAAAACCATTAACAACAAATTGGTGTGAAACCGCCGGGTCTTGTGCAATGGCAGCGCGTACTGCCTCAGCAGTCTTAGTCGTTCGTGAAAGCGTTGCTCCATCGGGTAAGACCGTTGCAGTTATTATATATCCTTGGTCCTCAGGTGGCACAAAACTACCAGGCACTATTTTAAACAAATAAATTGCGATTGCGATGATACTTATAAATACGAATGTACCAGTAATTTTGTGACGTATTGTCACCTCAACTGTACGGGTATAGAAATTAGTCAAGTTACTAAACCCATGGTTGAATGTCTTGAAGAACACAGACTCACCATGCGTTTTTTTCAGCAGGATAGCGCATAGCGCAGGGGTTAGGGTTAACGCCACTACACCGGATATGACCACAGCAACAGCTACGGTTACAGCAAACTGGCGATACAATTCACCGGCAATACCCCCAAGGAAAGCTACGGGTACAAACACTGCACATAGTACCAGCACAATTGCAACAACTGCGCCTGACACTTGCTCCATCGATCTAATGGCTGCATTGATTGGCGATAATTTTTCTTCCTCCATCAAGCGCTCAATGTTCTCCAGCACTATAATTGCGTCATCTACCACAGTGCCTATGGATAAAACCATAGCAAAGAGAGTTAGTGTATTAATTGAGAACCCAAATATCCACAATCCAGCAAAGGTGCCAATCAGGGAGATTGGCACTGCGATAATTGGAATCAGTGTTGCGCGCCAGCTTTGTAGGAAAAGATACACAACTAGTATAATCAGCACCATCGCTTCACCGAGTGTTTTGATTACCTCCCAAATTGACGCCTTAACGAATAAGCTAGTATCGTAAGGCACAACATAATCCATCCCTTTAGGAAAACGTTGTTTCAGTTCATCCATTTTGGCCTTAATAGCATCTGCTGTATCGAGAGCGTTGGCGCCATTCTGCAAGAAAATTGGAATACCTGTCCCAGGCTGGCCATTAAGTGTGGTACGCACGTTGTAACTTTGCGCGCCTAATTCAATACGGGCGACATCCTTAAGATAAAGAACACCTCGCGGACCACTGGCACGAATAACTATATTGCCGAATTGCTCCGGTTCCAGCAATCTGCCTTTGGCTATGACGGTATACGCCAGTTGTTGATCAGAAGGGGCCGGTTCTTGTCCTATCCTTCCAGATGCATATTGCGCATTTTGTGCCCGAATTGCGCTAGCAATATCTGATGTTGTTACCCCAAGTTGGGCCATGCGATCGGGACGCAACCATATACGCATGGAATAATCTTGACCACCGAAGATTGTTGCGTCGCCAACACCTTTAATACGTTTTAACTCATCCAGTACATTAAGCGTTGCATAATTACTTAAGTACAATGGGTCATGCTTGTCCTCCTTGGAGACCAGCATAATAACTATTAGAATGTCGTTGGAGCGTTTCTGTACTACAAGGCCAGTGCGCCGAACATCATCTGGTAAACGCGGCAGGGCAATATTTACACGGTTGCTTACATTAAAAGTCGCCTGATCAATGTCTGTGCCAATTTCAAACGTTGCGGTAATCGTCAGTGTGCCGCTGGAGTCAGCGCTGGAACTAAAATACAGTAGATTTTCGATGCCACTTAGCTGCTCTTCAATCGGTGCTGCAACTGTCTTAGATAAGGTTTCTGCGCTTGCGCCAGGAAAGGTTGCGGTTACTAGTACAGTAGGAGGCGCAATTTCCGGATATTGTGCGATTGGAAGCTGCATTGCTGAAGCTAACCCTGCCAGAATAATGATAATGGATAATACAGACGCAAAAATTGGTCGCGTAATGAAAAATCTCGTCATGATAATTCCAGTTATGTCTTCCCGCCGGAGTTGGTCTGTTCGAACGGCAGCACATGATTCGTGTCTACAGAATGCGGTGACACCAGAGTGCCAGAACGAAGCTTGATAAGATTATCAATAATTACTTTGTCGCCTGCTTTTAGTCCTTCAAGAATTACCCAGTCTTTTCCAATCCAGCTCCCGGTCACGACTGGCTGCATAACAGCTTCATTCTTTTCATTTACCACATAAACTGCTCTACCCAGATCAGAAGTCAGCACTGCAGTCTGAGGAACCAGGAAAACTCCTTCACGCTCACCTGTTGTAACACGGACACGAACAAACTGTCCTGGTAGTAGGCGCTGATTAGAATTATCAAATGTTGCGCGTAATTGTTGTGTACCTAGTGAGGGATCAATTTGTCTGGCAGCAAAATTTAATTTGCCACTTCGATCATATTCCGTACCGTCCGGAAATATTAACGTTACATGTTTTACATTCTGTTCGCTCAGATAACCTCCAAGCTTTGCCAACTCATTATCAGAAAGACTAAAGCGTACCCAGATTGGTGATAATTGAATGACCGTCGTTAGCAAACTGGTGTTGGCTTGTACTAGTACCCCTTCTGAAAACTGGCGCCGGCCTGACATCCCTTCCACAGGTGCAGTTACAGTTGTATAAGAAAGATTCAGTTTTGCATCTTGTACTCGAACTTCAGCCTGCTGCAAGGAAGCTTTTGCAATTGCATTATCAGAAACCGCGTTGTCGTACTCACGTTGGCTAATAGACTTCGTAGCAAGTAGTTCTTGTAAACGATTTTCTTCACGTCTAGTTTGCTGAATTCGTGCTTCTTGTTCGGCAAGTTGAGCTTTGGCTTGTGCCAGCGCATTCTGATAGGGGATTGGGTCGATTAAGAACATGGGTTGGCCTGCTTTAACCGCAGTACCCTCCTCGTACAAACGCTTGAGTAGAATCCCCCCCACACGAGGGCGTATTTCAACTTCCTTGGCGCCCTCAGTTTGCGCAATGGCCTCAGCACTTATTGGTACTCTAGTAGGTTGAACCGTAATCACACCAACAGGCATAGTCATTTTGGGGGCAGCGTTTCTAGATACCTCCTGGTCGCTACTACATGCAGCTAATGATGCAACACTAATAGCAAACGCAATTACTATTTTTAAGTAAGTAGCCGCCTGCGGATTGTAAATATTGTTTCTGCTAAGATCAAATAACACCATAAATTAATCCCATATTTTGGCTAAAATAACTTGCTTACATTCACGTATGTATGTAATTATATACAAACAACTACGTATGTAAACAAAAATCTGGGGGCCAAATTTGGTTCGAAAAACTAAAGAAGATGCAAAGCTAACGAGACAGGGAATTATTCGCGCGGCTCGTGAGGTATTTTTAGTTCGTGGAGTGAGCCGTACGACTATGGAACATATTGCTATCCAAGCTGGCGTCACGCGTGGAGCAATCTATTGGCACTTCAACAACAAAAAAGAAGTATTCCAAGCTATGCGAGAACAGGTATTTCTGCCATTAATAGATCGTATGGACGATACTTTACTAGTTGAGGGCTCTGGAAATCCTCTCGTACGCATAGAGAATTTTTTATGCGGAACCATACAGCTCCTCAATGAAGGTATCGAGACCCGCCAAATTTACGAAATCATGATGATCAAGTGTGAGTATGTGGAGGAGTTTTCTGTGGTCTTACAGGAAATTTTACAAACATGCTCAGGCATAGAAGAGAAACTACGCCTTACTTATGAAAGAGCTAAAGAGCGGGGGCTATTGCATCCCTCACATGAACCTGCTGAATTAGCCATTGATACGCAATTATTCTTTATCGGTTTGTTACATATGTGGGTCAAAGATTCGGATGGCAATCATTTTCGAAATCGGGCAATTAAACTAATCAAAGATCACATGAACCTCCTTCTTCGTTAAAAAATACTCTCTCTAGAAGAATAGTCTCGCCCTATTTGCACCCGATTACTCTCACTCCTAATTACCTACATATATTCAATTCTGATTCAAGTACTTAAGTTGTATATTTAGCTTCTATAGTGGCTACATTCACATATAAAGTTGACCGAATCAATCAAGCATTCAATAGTTGACCAAATCAATCAAGTATTCTATAGTTGACCAAATAGATCATGTATTAGCAATATTAGTTACACTAATTAAGAGGAAATTTTATGAGACTAACAACCAGAGGGCGATTTGCAGTTACAGCACTCTTAGATCTTGCAATGCAGCGTAGCAGCGGCCCAGTGAAACTTGCTGAAATCAGCAAACGCCAGCAGATCTCGTTATCGTATCTTGAACAATTGTTCACTAAACTCCGTCAACGCAAACTCGTCGATAGCGTGCGTGGCCCTGGTGGTGGTTATTGCCTTGCTAAAAATATGGAACATGTATCGGTGGCCGATATCATCCTTGCAGTTGACGAACCAATTGACTCGACGCAATGCGGCGGAAAAGAAAACTGTCACAACGATAAAAAATGCATGACACACGATCTATGGAAAAACCTTAATGAGCTCATTTTTGATCATTTAGGTGCAGTGAGCCTAAAACAACTAGTAGACGAACAGCAAGTAAAACAGGACGGTATTATACAAATACTAAATATGCGTAAACTCGCACCTGATCAAGAACACGCTGTATCCTCAGCTTAATTAATCCTGTAGCAGAAACAGGCCATTATCTTTCATGCTTTTAGATAGTAAACGGGGATAGTAATGAGTATTACATTAACTGAAAACGCAGCAAAACAAATTCTGAAAAAACTCGCAAAACGTGGAAAAGGGATAGCTTTGCGTGTCGGTGTAAAAAAAGTTGGCTGCTCCGGTTTCGCTTACACATTTGACTACGCTGACGAAGTACACGCTGATGACCAATTATTTGAATCGCATAACGCCAATGTAGTGGTCGACTCTAGTAGTCTGCAGTTTCTGGATGGATCGAACATTGATTTCATCCGGGAGGGGCTCAACGATACTTTTAAATTTGACAACCCCAACGTAGATAATACCTGTGGCTGTGGTGAAAGTTTCAGCCTGAAAGAACTAATTAAAGCTTAGCTAATAAATATATAAAGAAGTTTGAGTAAATGATCTAAAGATCTCCCTATAAATAAATGATACTGGAGCTAATTGAATGAGCGTAGCACTACAAAATTTGATCAACAAGCCATATGAACACGGTTTCGTCACAGAAATTGAATCTGATGTTGCGCCAAAAGGCCTAAATGAAGGCACCATACGGTTAATTTCTACTAAAAAAAATGAACCTGAGTGGTTGCTTGATTTTCGCCTCAAATCCTATCAGCAATGGCTTAAAATGGAAGAGCCAAAGTGGTCAAACGTTAAGTACCCAAAGATCGACTTCCAGGCAATCAGCTATTATTCCGCACCAAAAGAGAAAAAGAAATTGGCTAGCATGGATGAGGTTGATCCCGAGCTGCTGCGAACATTTGAAAAACTTGGTGTACCAATGCACGAACGTGCAGCACTTGCTGGTGTTGCAGTTGACGTAATTTTCGATAGCGTGTCGGTAGCGACTACCTATAAAGAAAAACTTGCTAAGGTTGGCATTATTTTCGGCTCGATTTCTGAAGCCGTTCATACGCACCCAGAACTGGTAAAGAAGTATCTTGGTTCCGTAGTTCCAGTCGGCGATAATTACTATGCTGCACTGAATTCAGCAGTGTTCACCGATGGCTCATTTTGTTACATCCCGAAGGGAGTCAAATGTCCGATGGATTTATCAACTTATTTTCGTATTAATACTGAGGAATCTGGACAGTTTGAACGTACACTTATCATCGCTGAGGAAGGGGCGTCAGTCTCCTATCTTGAGGGCTGTACAGCGCCCAGATTTGATACCAACCAGTTGCACGCAGCAGTAGTTGAGTTAGTTGCACACGACAACGCGGATATCAAGTACTCCACAGTCCAAAACTGGTATGCAGGTGACGAGAAAGGTGTCGGCGGTATATACAATTTTGTAACTAAGCGCGGCCTAGCTAAAGGCAAGAATTCTCGTATTTCTTGGACCCAAGTTGAAACCGGTTCAGCAATTACCTGGAAGTACCCCTCATGTGTGCTGCAGGGTGACAACTCGGTCGGCGAATTCTATTCAGTAGCTGTCACCAATAATTATCAACAGGCGGACACCGGTACAAAAATGGTACACATTGGTAAAAATACACGTAGCACCATTGTTAGCAAGGGTATATCAGCTGGTCACTCCAACAACAGCTATCGCGGATTAGTCAGGGTTGCGCCTACTGCTACAAATGCCCGCAATTTCTCACAATGCGATTCGATGCTGATAGGTGATCTTTGCAGTGCAAACACTTTCCCCTACATTCAGGTGCGTAATAACAGCGCCAAAGTCGAACATGAAGCGTCAACATCAAAAATTGGTGAGGACCAATTATTCTACTTTGCTCAACGCGGTATCGGTAGTGAAGAAGCAGTGTCGATGATTATCAATGGATTTTGTAAAGATGTTTTTCAACAATTGCCGATGGAGTTTGCGGTTGAAGCAACCAACCTTCTAGGTTTGAAGCTTGAAGGAAGTGTTGGATGATTTACCAAGACAGCAAAGTACTACTTGAGGTGCGCGAGTTGTGTGCAACCGTTAATGGCATTACGATTCTCAAAGGAATTAATCTTACTGTCAAAAGTGGCGAAATACACGCGATCATGGGAACAAATGGTTCAGGTAAGAGTACCTTTGCCAAGGTGATCGCCGGTCACGCTGACTATGAGATCACGGGTGGTACGGTAGACTTTGAAGGTAAAAATCTGCTTGATCTAGCGCCGGAAGAACGCGCAAGAGCCGGAATTTTTCTTGGCTTCCAGTACCCCATAGAAATTCCAGGTGTAGCGAATAACCAGTTTCTGCGCCTTGCATACAATACAGCACAAATACAGCGGAACAAAGACGAACTGGATCCACTTGAATTTGATGATCTCGTCCGAGAAAAAATGAAGCTGCTCGAAATGAATCCAGATTTTCTGGATCGTAGTGTTAATGAAAATTTCTCTGGCGGGGAAAAAAAACGTAATGAAATATTACAAATGTCACTGCTTGATCCTAGGATAGCTATTCTTGACGAGACCGACTCTGGTCTCGACATCGACGCACTTAGGATCGTAGCTAACGGTGTTAATCAACTTGCTAATAAGGGTAACGCGACCATACTGGTTACACACTACCAACGCATGCTGAACTATATCGTACCGGACTACGTGCATGTAATGGAATCGGGACGTATCGTTAAAACAGGAGGCAAGGAGCTTGCACTTGACCTTGAGAAACATGGCTACGATTGGGTCAATGTCGAACAACCTACCACAGCAGGGACATAAGCATGAGTATAGTTACAAGTGACAGCTATCTCAAAAGTCTGCTCCATGGACAGTCACAACTATCAATGAGCCCGCTTGAGAGACTTAACCAGCTGAGAGCCAATGCGGTTGACCGAGTAAGTGCGCTAAGGATACCAACTAAAAATGACGAAGAATGGCGTTTTACTGATATTTCTCCTCTTACGAAGATATCGTTCCAGCCAGTGCGTATGGCATCACCCCTACAAAGCTCTAGTGTGGAGCACTTCTATCTTGCAGAGACGGTAACTCGACTCGTGTTTATTGACGGCGTGTATGCACCTAATTTATCTACACAGTTGTCAGAAACATCTAAAGATTCTAATGTGGTAGTTTCAAATCTGTTAGCAGCAACTTCTGAAAACCTGGCAGCTATAGAACCCCATCTTGGTCGCCATACAGACTTTCAGGACAATGTATTTGCTGCACTCAATACTGCCTTCCTACATGAAGGAGCGCTTATCATCGTACCGCGGAACGTGTCAGTTGAAATGCCAGTACATTTATTATTCATTGCTACCCAAAAAGAAGTGGCAAGTCACCCACGTTGCCTATTAATTGCTGAACCAAGTAGCACTGTGACAGTTCTCGAGGATTACGTCACTCTACAAGAGGAAACTTATATCACTAATACAGTGACGGAGATTGTACTTGCCGATAATGCTACTGTTAATCATGTCCGTATACAGCGTGACAGCAAGCAGTCATTTCATATGGCAAATTGCTCTGTATCACTTGCACGGGCAAGCCGCTATCATTCGGTCAGCATTACGCTTGGCGCGCGTATTTCGCGCTACAACCTGAATGTGCAACTAAAAGATGAGGGCGCCGAGTGTGCAGCTGATGGGCTTGCACTGATCTCTAATCATCAACTTGCTGATACGCATACCTGTATTGACCACACGAAGCCACATTGCACAAGTCGTCAGCTACATAAATGTATTATTGATGATGCCGCACACGCGGTGTTTAACGGCAAGATCATGGTACGGCCAGGCGCACAGCTTACAAACTCTACTCAGTCGAACCGCAACCTTCTATTAACTTCCAAAGCACGAATCGATACCAAACCACAGCTCGAGATTTTCGCAAATGATGTGAAGTGCGCGCATGGAGCAACTGTCGGTCAACTCGATAATGAAGAAATATTTTATCTTAGAAGCCGTGGGTTATCGGAAGTCACAGCGCGTAATCTGCTGACATATGCATTTGGCGCCGAGATTATTGACCGCATACCTATAGCATCTCTCAAATTTCGGCTAGAGCAAACAGTACTTGAACAAACCCAGAAAAACTAGATCATGAAACTCGTTGAATCTTTATTGAAATCACCCAATACTTCAATGTTCGACGTCGAACAGATCCGTGCTGACTTTCCTATTCTTAAGCTTAAGATTGATGGTAAACCGCTAGTCTATCTTGACAATGCCGCTTCCAGCCAGATGCCGCAGCCAGTGATAGACCGCATGACCAAGTATCAAACTATGCAGCATGCCAACATCAACCGTGCGGTACATTATCTGTCAGAAACAGCTACTGCAGAATATGAGAAATCACGCCACAAGCTGAAAAATTTCATTAATGCAAATGAAGAACGAGAAATAATCTTCACCAGTGGTACTACTGATGCAATAAATTTAGTCGCTCATGGTTATGGCCGTAAGTTTATTTGCTCTGGAGATGAGATCATCCTGACCACCCTTGAGCACCATTCGAACATTGTGCCGTGGCAAATGTTAGCAGAAGAAACTGGAGCAAAAATCC
Organism: Nitrosomonadales bacterium; assembly: GCA_004525885.1. Classification (GTDB taxonomy): domain Bacteria; phylum Pseudomonadota; class Gammaproteobacteria; order Burkholderiales; family Nitrosomonadaceae; genus BJGV01. The sequence goes on along the minus strand of SPBV01000007.1, from coordinate 6,001 downwards.
GTGTTGTACCAATCAACGATGAGGGAGAACTCTTGATCGAAGAGTATAAGCAGCTCTTTAATAAACATACAAAATTTGTAGGTGTAACGCACGTATCGAACGCACTTGGCACCATTAATCCAATTAAACAAATGATAGAGTTCGCACATGCTCGCGGTGTACCGATACTAGTCGACGGCGCACAGACCGCGCCACACATGAATATCGATGTGCAAGATCTTGATTGCGATTTTTATACATTCTCAGGCCACAAACTATGTGGCCCAACAGGAATCGGTATTCTCTATGGTAAAGCTATTCTACTTGAGCGTATGCAACCATTCAAAGGTGGTGGAGACATGATAGCATCGGTGACATTTGAGAAAACCACCTATAATACGATCCCACATAAATTCGAAGCAGGCACTCCACCAATCGCAGCTGCGATTGGATTTGGCGCTGCAGTTGACTATCTATCCTCGGTTGACTTGTCCGCGATCGAGGCATACGAACGTAATTTGATAAATTACGCAACCGAGCAGATTAGCCATATACCAGGTATACGCATTATTGGTTCCGCCACAGAGAAAGTTGCAGTTCTGTCATTTTCTGTTGATAGAATACACCCTCACGACATTGGCACACTCCTGAACCAAGAGGGCATCGCAGTGCGCACTGGACACCACTGTGCGCAACCAGTAATGCAACACTATAAAGTACCAGCAACCACGCGCGCCTCTTTTTCATTTTACAATACCATGGTCGAAGTTGATGCTTTAATCTCAGGCATTCAGAAAGTACAGAAGGTTTTTTTATAATGATTACTAAATCACTCTATCAAGAAGTAATTCTTGATCATAATAGAAACCCACGCAATTATGGCTCGCTCGATAATGCGAACCGATCTGCCGAAGGCCATAATCCTCTATGTGGCGATCATCTGAACATTAAACTCAATCTTAGTGAAGGGTATATCAACGACATCTCGTTTCAAGGTGAATCATGTGCGATTTGTAAGGCATCAGCTTCAATGATGACTGCTAATGTTAAAGGAAAAACGCAAGCTGATGCCGAAACGATGATCCAAGAATTTCGGGAAATGACGATTGGTAAGCTTGAACCTAATGACAAACACCATCTTGGACGTCTAACTGTATTTTTTGGGGTGCGCGATCTTCCTACTCGTGTCAAATGTGCAATCCTTCCATGGCATACGCTACAGGCAGCGCTAAATTCTGTTGCCACAATCTCGACCGAAGCCGATGATGATCCAATGCATGTTTCGATTGGTAATGCTTGACTGGATATTATTATGCCAAAAATTGCCAATATAGAGGGCACGCCAAATCCGAATGCTCTTAAATTTATCCTAAAGGAACCGTTAACTTGGGGAATTGCTCATTCCTACGATAGTGCAGAGCAAGCAAAAGATGATCCCCTCGCCGCCGAGCTATTCGAAATTGATCATGTAACCAACGTGTTTTATGTAGATCGTTGGATCACTGTCACACAAGATGGAAGTGCGAACTGGGCAGATTTGTCACGTGAAGTTGCTGACCCGATTCGCGCCGCCCCAGCAGCGGCGACACAATCTGCCGACATAATAGCGACGGCATCTACTGCCATCTCAGGTTTATGCTCAAAAGACCAGCTGCGCCTAGATAGGATCAATGTCTTACTCGACGAAGAAATACGCCCCTATCTGCAAGGTGACGGTGGAGACCTTCACGTAGTCGATCTTAAAGATAATGTGCTCAGCGTACACTATCAAGGTGCATGTGGCACTTGCCCAAGCTCGATTTCTGGTACGCTCAGGGGCATTGAGAATCTGTTGAAATCGATAGAAACTGACATCGAGGTCGTAGCAGTCTAAAAAATGAGAAAACTATTACTCAACAAACAAAAATAGCTAGTAAACTTTATCCTAGTTCTCGCATGATATACTGCTGTCGGCGACTTACTGGGAGCCTCTCTTCCAAACCTCTGAGTAATAACATCCAACACGACTCCCCGCTTCCTCCCTCAGTTTTCTCGAATCCTGCGATATAGTCTTTCGCTACCAGGCAATTGCGGTGAATACGCGCAAAGCGTTCTTGAAACTCCTCTTCCAAACGAGTCAGTGACTCTTCTAGTAAATACTCTTTCTCACAAGTGCGGATTGTCACGTATTTCAACTCTGCACGAAGATAAATTACATCGCTTAAAGGAATTAAATGAATTTTGTCACGCTCGTGCACACTAAGATATGCGCGTGGTTCAGGACGGATTTTCTGTAACACTTCCTGCTGTAGAGGAATTACTGTACCAATGCGCATTAACGCTTCCAGTAATCGTGTCAGACGTATAGGCTTAAGCAGATAATCTACCGCATGTAGTTCGAATGCCTGGACAGCATAAACATCATAGGCAGTAGTGAAAATAAATGCAGGAGGTACAGGCAGCTTGAGCAAGTGCTGCGCGAGCTCGAGCCCATCCATTTCAGGCATACGGATGTCAAGCAACACCACATCTATATGCTCTATCTGTAATAGTGCCAGCGCTTCTAATCCATTAGATGCCTCTCCTGCTAGTTGCAGCGGAATTTTTTCCATGCTGTCATGCAATAAATCTTTGAGTCGATTACGTGCCGGGGCCTCATCGTCTACTACCATAACTCTTAACGGGGAATTACTCATTTCCTATGCTTCCTCGATGCTTTATACCGTGGTTACGAATGGGATGATGATATGAACCTGATAGACACCATCGCTGACCCTATTTTCTAGTCTGCTTTCTGCATCAAAATGCAATGCCAGTCGCTCGCGAATATTGTTCAGCGCCATCTTATTACCGCTATGGTGCTTGCCTTCTGCTTGAAAGGGGTTACGCAAAACCAAGTGAACCTCATCGCGGCTTTTATAGATATTAATGTTTATGATACCGGTGCCAACTATGGGTTCAATACCGTGATAAACAGCATTTTCGAGAAGTGGCTGTAACACCAGTGGTGGGATCAGCGCGTCTGACGGCAAGTTGTCGATATGCCACTCAACCTTGAGTCGCTCTCCTAGACGTAATTGTTCCAATTGCAAGTACTGGCGACATAACTTGATTTCCTGTTGTAATGGTGATAATTGACGATTATCGGCCATCAATACACGAAATAAATCGGCCATATCCTCCAGTGCATGCTCGGCACGTTTTGGATCAGCGCGAATTAGCGACAGAACAGCGTTAATGCAATTGAACAAGAAATGGGGGCGAATACGTGATTGCAGTGCCTGTAAGCGAGCTTCTGTAAAGGCTGGAGAAAGTGCGCGACTACGTAGGTTAAAATATGCCAACAGTACACCAGTAACGGTAAGACATAATACCCAGTATCGAAAGATCATTCCTGCTTCTAAGTTGTCTGATGCCATTCCACTGAACCAATACATGACTGTTGCCAAAATCAGCTCTAGTACAAACACCATGAAAATCCCAACAGCGTATGATAAACGTGAAAGTGGTTTATATAAGCCGTACAATAGTAACAAATTTATCAATAATATAGGTTGAGTAATGACCGCGATTTCCGTGAATTCCTGTATAACCCCAAACCAAGTTGGGGATCTGAGCATCGCCGCTATAAAACCGATAACGTTCACGATAACCAAGATGCGCAGAATCACACCAAGGTTACGGAAATTTGGCAGTGAGTCCGGATACGATTTTTGATTTATACTTGCCACTCCAAAAGTCTAAATAAAGAATAGAAATTAAGAAAGGGTTGCATATACTTTCATTTTTGACAAGGCATTATGAAAATCCCAAGAAAGAAACCCACGTTAACCAGAAGCCATAAGAAGACTTGGTCAGGACGGTTTGAAGAACCTGTTTCTAAGCTGGTGCAGCGTTATACTGCATCGGTATGATTTGACCAACGGTTAGCTGAGTACGATATTCAAGGGTCATTAGCACACGCCCAGATGCTCTCTGCGTCGGGAATTATTAGTGCAAAAGACTTGGTTGCTATCGGGAAAGGACTACATCAGATTCGAGATGAAATCCATAGTGGTACGTTTGACTGGCTACTTGAACTAGAAGATGTGCATCTCAATATTGAAAAACGTCTCATCACCTTAGTTGGCGATGCAGGCAAACGACTCCATACTGCGCGTTCGCGTAATGATCAAATAGCAACCGATGTGCGGCTTTATTTACGTACTTCTATTGATGAGATAACCAACCTTATTAAAACTATGCAGCAGGCAATATTGGATCTTGCTGAGGAACATACGGATACGGTAATGCCTGGCTTTACTCATCTGCAAGTAGCCCAGCCAATTTCCTTTGGGCATCATCTCATGGCATATTTTGAGATGCTAAAACGCGACACCGACCGGTTGTCAGATTGTAGAAAACGCGTGAATAAACTCCCACTAGGAGCAGCGGCGTTAGCAGGAACCAGTTACCCTATCGACCGCAAAATGGTAGCGCAAAAATTAGGCTTTGAAGGTATTTGTAAAAACTCGCTTGATGCAGTTTCTGACCGGGATTTTGCTATCGAGTTTTGCGCTTGTGCAGCACTGATCATGACTCATTTGTCACGGTTATCTGAGGAATTAATTTTATGGGTGAGCCCATTGTTTGGATTCATCACACTTAATGACCGTTTCTGTACTGGCTCATCTATTATGCCGCAAAAAAAGAACCCAGACGTACCAGAACTAGTGCGGGGAAAAACTGGGCGCGTAAATGGTCATCTTATTGCTTTACTAACACTGATGAAAGCGCAACCGCTAGCTTACAATAAAGACAATCAAGAGGACAAAGAACCTCTATTTGACACGGTAGATACACTCAGTGAAACATTACGTATTTACGCCGCTATGCTTAAAGGTATTCATGTAAACAAGGACGCTATGCGTAACGCGGCAATGTGTGGCTACTCGACTGCAACCGATTTTGCTGACTATCTTACAAAGAAGGGGTTACCGTTTCGCGATGCGCATGAAGCAGTAGCTCAAGCAGTACGGTCTGCTGAAAAGAAAGGCTGCGATTTGAGTTCACTTACTCTACTTGAGTTACAAAAATTCTCTCGATTAGTTGAGAAAGATATCTTCGGAGTACTTACTCTGGATGGATCGATAAAGAGTCGGAATCACATTGGTGGGACTGCACCGTCACAAGTACGTAAAGCAATCAAATCAGCAAGAAAAGAACTTTCCTAAAGTAGTACAGTTTGGCGAGCCACCAACATGTCACTCTGGTCAGATATTGCTGTACAAATCTCAGCTTCCCTTGGCACTCCTTTTGTTGTAGAGAGGACATCCTCCATCAGTGGGGGTTGTATTAACCAAACTTATTACATTGAAGGCGGTAGCCATAGCTTCTTTGTCAAACTAAATAGTATGGCAAGCATGCCAATATTTGAGGCAGAGGCAACAGGTTTACAAGAAATCAAAAATTCACACACACTACGAGTTCCTACTCCAATTTGCTGGGGCAGAAATGAAACTAATGCGTGGCTGGTACTAGAGTATCTTGAGATGGATAGCACATCTAAGAGTGGGAGTGCAGCCCTAGGAACAGGGCTCGCGGAGATGCATCGAATATCCTTTGAAAAATTTGGCTGGACACAAAACAACACTATAGGTTCTACGCCACAGATTAATGAGTTCTCTTGCAACTGGGTACAATTCTGGCGCAAACACCGCCTTGGCTATCAATTACAGCTTGCTCAAACTAACGGCTACACAAGAAAACTACAAAAAAAAGGTGAGCGTCTCATGGTCGAACTGGATGCTTTCTTTCCAGAGACACCACTAATTGCGTCTCTATTACATGGTGACTTATGGAGCGGGAATTACAGTTTCGACCCCACGGGGCATCCTGTATTGTTTGATCCAGCAGTATATTATGGCGACCGTGAGACAGATCTTGCTATGACTGAACTTTTTGGCGGATTTTCCACAACTTTTTATGCGGCTTACAGGGAAGCCTATCCACTCGACCCTGGCTACAAAACTCGCAAGACACTTTACAATCTCTACCACATCCT
>SPBV01000096.1 GCA_004525885.1 Nitrosomonadales bacterium | reverse complement strand
CGATAGTACATGATGGCAGTAATACCTGGGTAACAAACAAGTACCTCGTCTACATTGTGCGCAGCTGGATCACCCTCGTAAGCCGCATAAATATCCTTATCTAGCAAGTTTCTAATATTTGGCAGTTGTCTTGCAAAGTCATGAATAATCGTAGTTGCTTTTTCTTGTGTTATGTTACTACTGGTTTCATGCCCAGAAGTGTAATCTAATTCACGAAGTACCTGCGCTAGCAGGTCTCGTAGTGTCTCATCCAGAATTCGTTGAACATATTGATCTATGTCTTCATCGGTAAATTTCGAAGAACCTAAGCGGTTAGGAAATAGAACAGCAGCTAATCGATCAATAATGGTTGCAAGAATCTTGCGAGAGGGGAGCTTAGGAGGCCGCTCAAGACGCTGTCTATTTTCTAATGAAGCCACACGCAAGGCACGTAAGTCAGCAACGATAGCATTTATTTCAAAATTTACTTCTTTCAGCAACGAGGGTGCCGATTTTTCTTGTTTTGACATTATATTACGAGCTCCTGAGTAACGAATATTTCTGCGAAGAGAATCGAAATTAATTAACGTATCCAGGAATAAAATAGAAAATGTAGCAATAATTTACCTATTTTTTCCATGTGCGTAGTGAAATGCAACAGCGAGATACCATGTTTAGAGAAAAGCCTCATACATTGCATTGTCATTTCAAACCGTAAAACAATTACCAGCGTTGTCGCATTTGACTGGCATATTAAGTGTCGGGTAATTCTAGAAGGTAATTGCCCGCTGTTAACTACCTTTCGAGTTCTTGGCGATCAAGACGAGATGATAAAGGTTGGTTATAATATAAAGTTTTCTGCCGCATGCCCACCATTTGTCTGATTATATAACGATAAAATTATGATGTTACAGGCTAGAACGAAAAACAATCAATTTAATTATGAAGGAATCCCATAAATGAAATTTAGCCAGAAGTATAGAATAGCCTGCCGGGCAGGGTTAGCATTGGTAATATTTGCAATAGGCCTTACTGCCTGTAGTAGTGGCAACGAATCTTCAAGTGATGGAAGTGGTGGCAAACAGGCATCAGGTCCGACAACGGGGAGATTGATAGATGCTGTGGTCAGTGGCGTGGCTTACTCCACTTCTTCTAAGAAGGCAGGAACAACAGATGAAGACGGTATTTACAATTATAATCATGGAGATACGGTTGAATTCAAACTTGGTAGTTTGACTCTCGGGAAAGTGAAAGCAACTGCAATAGTGACGCCGATCAATTTGGCTGGCGATAGCAATAATCGGTTACAAAATTTGCTTGTTTTATTACAGTCCCTAGACTCGGATAACGAACTCGAGAACGGTATTTCCATTCCTGCTGCTGCTGCTGCTGCTGTTAGTGATTCAATAAATCTTGACAGCGACCCAGCTGTTTTTGCATCCTCATCTGCACTACAAAGTGTAAGGCAGAAGGGAGGCATAGTTGGAGCAATTAAGACTGCGGCAGCAGCTAAAGCTCACTTTCTTTCTCAGGGCATTAGCTTGCTTAGTACTGATGTGTGGGTTAAATACGATGATACGACAGCTACTATAATTCGTACGTCGGTTGCTAATGCAGGTGAATATTTATTCGGTGAAGCTGTGGCAGATGATCCTTGCGATATTAATCTTGTATGCGGGAGTAAGCCGATCAGCAAGGCTGGCGTGGAATATGGTGCAATAAGTCTACTTGAGTTTGATTTAAGAGGATTCAAGATTGTTGGAGAACCTGCGATTGATACTAATCTTCAGGCTGGTTTATCACATTTACGGCCAAACTGGCGAATCTATACGGATGGTTCTGAATTAATTACAACAGATATAGTAATAGCACCAAGGAAAGTGGAGCAGAGTAGTATTTTTGGCGAATTATTTCACATTGCTAAACCTCTTAAACTAAGTTCCTCTAAAGAGAAAAATAAGATGATGACTAAGGAGGTTCGTTTTTCCAGAATGGAAAATATTGCTTCTGGAATTGTCGGGGCTTGGGTGCTTGATAAGACCACAATCAAAACTCAAACTTATTTATTCTTTTCTAACGGAATTTACTTTATGGTTGATCCTGTTGGAGATTTGGACCGTGAGGGTAGCGCAAGCTGCGGCAGCCCAGGCGTCGAATTTGCATCTTATACTTACGATGCAGCCACGAAAAAATTGAATCTAAAAGGGGCTACGTTTAACACTAATGGGTGTGTAGGGTTTTCCGATAATGATCCGACCACATTTAGTGTTGACGCAGATGGCGATATAGCAACGGTAAAAATGAAGGATGGTTCCTCACATGTGTTACACCGTGTATCAAGGTGATTTCTGATAATTGCCCGCATGTAGAATCTTAATATAACAGGAGATTTGTTTGTGAGCATCAGTTCCAAGGTGAACCGTGAAATTTCTTGATCTCCCTGCTGTCAGGACAGCACAGGGTGTGGTTAGGCTACCAGGCTCGAAGAGTATTTCTAACCGTATCTTGCTACTTGCCGCATTGGCGCATGGCACTACTCATGTGCGCGACTTACTTATCTCCGATGATACGATATGTATGCTTAATTCGCTTAGGGCGCTTGGCATATCTATTGTCCAAACTAATGATAACGATTGTCTTGTGCATGGTGCAGATGGGCGGTTTCCTGTAAATGAGGTAGATTTGTTTCTAGGTAATGCCGGGACAGCCTACCGTCCTCTAACGGCTGTATTGGCGTTGGTACAAGGTCACTATCGACTTTTTGGCGTAACGCGTATGCATCAGCGCCCTATTGGAGATCTAGTAGATACGCTTAGACAACTTGGTGCAGATATCATGTATCTAGGCAACGAGGGTTTCCCCCCGCTAGAAATAAAAGGTGCCAAAATTCAAGTGAGCTCATTAGCGGTGAGAGGCGATGTGTCCAGCCAATATTTGACCAGCTTACTGATCGCCTCACCGCTGATAGGCGAAAGGCTAACTATTGAGGTTATTGGAAAGTTAATTTCGCGACCATACGTCAAATTAACATTAGCATTGATGGCACGTTTTGGAGTGGAAGTAGAACGAGATGGATGGCAACATTTTGTATTACGAAAAGGGCAGCAATATAGTAGTCCCGGAGAAATTTTTGTTGAAGGTGATGCATCTTCGGCATCGTATTTTCTTGCAGCCGGTGCGATTGGTGGCGGCCCAGTTCGAGTTGAAGGCATAGGTAGTGATAGCTTTCAGGGAGATGTGTGTTTTATTGAGGTACTAGAGAAAATGGGAGCACGTGTCTCACAGGGGGATCATTGGATTGAAGTACGCGCACCACAATCTGGACATCTTAAGGCGATTAATATTGACTGTAATCACATTCCCGACGCTGCTATGACACTTGCAATAGTTGCTTTGTTTGCTGATGGTGTTACCACACTTACGAATATTGCAAGTTGGAAAGTTAAGGAAACTGACCGTCTTGCCGCAATGGCGAAGGAGTTACGTAAACTAGGTGCTCAGGTAGATGAAGGACTAGATTTTTTGTGTATTATACCGCCAATTGGTGCAAAGCTTATTCCGCACATAGCTATCAATACCTACGAAGATCACCGGATGGCCATGTGTTTTTCGTTAGTGTCATTGGGAACATCGGTACGTATCAATGATCCAGATTGCGTGTCCAAAACTTTTCCTGATTATTTTGAAAGATTTTCAGAAATAGTTAAGCGCTAAACTGGTATAATCTTCTAGAATATAAGTAGTTTGTTAAGGTTTTTATGGGTATTAACAATATTCCGGTAATAGCGATTGATGGACCGTCTGCATCCGGTAAGGGTACAGTTGCTCAGCAGGTTTCAAGAAATCTAGGGTTTCATTATCTTGATAGTGGTACGCTCTATCGCTTAATAGCTCTGGTGGCAACACAAAGAGGCGTTAATTTAGCCGATGAAGAGGCGTTGGCTAATATAGCCAAGCAACTTAGAGTTACCTTTAAAGATAAAGAAATTCGGCTTGGGGGTGAAGATGTTGCAGATTTAATTCGTACTGAGGCATGTGGTAATGGAGCTTCTAGGGTTGCTGCACATTTTCAAGTTAGAAAGGCTTTGCTGGGCCGTCAGCGTGCATTTCGCCTGGATCCAGGACTAGTGGCTGAAGGCCGCGATATGTGTTCTGTAGTATTTCCTGATGCCACACTAAAGATATTTCTTGCCGCTAGTGCTGAAACGCGAGCTCAACGTCGTTATAAACAGTTGATGGAAAAAGGAGCAGATGTTAACATTGCTACTATTTTGCAAGATATCAGGGAGCGTGATGCGCGCGATAGTGATCGTAGTGTTGCGCCTTTAAAACAGAGTGCAAATTCAAGTTTTATTGATACAACCTTGTTAAATATTACTGAAGTTGTAAACGAGATACAAAGACAGTACACCGAAATTTGCGTTAAAAATGTCTGATATGATCTCATGTTTTTATGTGATTTCCCTTTGACTAAGAAGGGAGAGGCTAAGCCTTGTGTCCGAGTATTTTTAGCCCAAATAATTTTATTAACTTACTAGCCCCGGCATATGTTTGTTTGCATGGGATTAAAAATAGGCTTTTATAATGATTGCTGCGTCTCCCGTAACTGATCCATCAGAAAGTTTTGCAACACTATTTGAGGAGAGCCTCTCACGTCAGGAAATGCGTATCGGCGAACTGATTACTGCCGAGGTTATACGAGTTGACTTTAATGTCGTTGTAGTAAATGCGGGACTAAAATCTGAAAGTTTTATTCCAGTCGAAGAATTTAAGAATGATAAAGGCGAGATTGAAGTCAAAGCTGGGGATTTTATAAGTGTTGCCATTGAGGCTCTTGAGGATGGTCATGGTGAAACCAGATTGTCACGTGACAAAGCCAAACGATTAACGGCATGGCAAGATTTGGAAGCAGCCATGGAAAGCGGCGCTATAGTGTGTGGCATGGTGAGCGGCAAGGTTAAGGGTGGTTTGACTGCAATGATTAATGGCATTCGAGCATTTTTACCCGGTTCACTAGTAGATATTCGCCCGGTCAAAGACACTACGCCGTATGAAAACAAGGAAATGGAGTTCAAGGTAATAAAGCTTGACCGCAAACGCAACAACGTAGTGGTTTCGCGTCGTGCTGTGTTAGAGGCAAGTCAGGGAGCAGATAGGCAATCATTACTAGCAAACCTACAAGAAGGAGCAGTAGTCGTAGGAATTGTAAAGAACATTACAGATTATGGAGCATTTGTTGATTTAGGCGGCATAGATGGCCTATTGCATATTACAGACCTTGCGTGGCGGAGAGTGAAGCATCCTTCTGAAATGATCAGTGTGGGTGACGAAGTAACAGCTAAAGTGCTCAAATTTGATCAGGAAAAGAACCGTGTTTCTTTGGGGATGAAACAATTGAATGAGGATCCGTGGGTGGGACTTTCACGGCGTTACCCGCAAAGTACCCGTTTATTTGGAAAAGTAAGTAACCTTACGGATTATGGTGCATTCGTTGAAATAGAACAGGGTATTGAAGGGCTGGTGCACGTGTCTGAAATGGACTGGACGAACAAAAATGTATACCCTTCAAAGATGGTACAACTAGGTGATGAAGTAGAAATAATGATTCTTGAAATAGACGAAGATCGTCGGCGTATCTCATTGGGTATGAAACAGTGTAAGTCTAACCCTTGGGACGATTTTGCAGTGAATCATAAGAAAAATGATAAGGTAAGCGGACAAATCAAATCTATAACAGATTTTGGAGTTTTTATTGGGTTACAGGGTGGCATTGATGGATTAGTGCATTTGTCTGATCTTTCTTGGAACCAGTCGGGTGAAGATGCAGTACGTAACTACAAGAAGGGTGATGAAGTAGAAGCGATGGTGATGTCCATCGACGTCGAGCGTGAGCGTATTTCGCTGGGTATTAAACAAATGGAGGGTGATCCATTTAATAGCTTTATTTCTGTAAACGATAAGAATAGTGTTGTAAAAGGCATAGTCAAATCTATTGACGCCAAGGGTGCGGTAATTACATTGGATAATGAGATAGAGGGATACCTACGGGCATCTGAGATATCCCGTGACCGAGTTGAAGATATTCGTACTCGCTTAAATGAGGGTGATGCGGTTGAAGTGATGATTATAAACGTTGATCGCAAGAATCGTAGCATTAATCTTTCCATAAAGGCTAAAGATTTGGCAGAAGAATCCGATGCAATGCAAAAGGTTGCGACTGATGGGGCCGCTAGTGCTGGAACCACCAACTTAGGCGCTTTACTCAAGGCTAAGATGGATACTAAGAACACTGAAGAATAATAAAGGACACTTATATGACTAAATCAGAATTGATCTCTAGTCTTGCAGATCGTTATCCTCAGTTAGTGGCTAAGGATGCGGAACTTTCGGTTAAGGTGATACTGGATGCCATGGCTGAAAGCTTATCGCAAGGTCAGCGCATTGAGATTCGTGGATTTGGAAGCTTCGATTTGAACTACCGTCCGCCACGCATAGGGCGTAATCCAAAATCTGGAGAAAAGGTGAATGTAGCAGAAAAATATGTGCCGCATTTTAAAGCTGGCAAGGAAATGCGCGAGCGAGTTGATTATAAGAACTGAAGAAAATTGTAGTACATTAGACGAATATAGCGGCGGCATGATCGTAATATCTTGCCTTTTTTTTATTTTCTCGCTGCACAAATTATGTTAAGTCTGATTGGTAGTAACTTATCTAGGATGCAGATTAAATTCAGATAGTTGGGAAGGATCCCCTTCAAAGCATGCTATTTAATAATAATGAGGAAGGTAGATTATAGGATAAAGGATTATGCGTTATCTGATAAGGTTGTTGTGGGCTGTTCTATTTCTATT
>SPBV01000001.1 GCA_004525885.1 Nitrosomonadales bacterium | reverse complement strand
TCCTTATCCCTATTGCTATCTGGCTTCATATTTGGGTTAGAAAACGCAAGGACAGCAGGCGCAATAAATCCGGAGAGGTTGAGTTTGGAAGCCTTAGTTCAACACTAATATCGACTATTGGAGAGGGAGTAGCAATTATCACAAGTCTGATACTGTTGATCATGGTCGTGGGATCTATATTAAAATATTTCTTTCCTCACATATTTGGCACACAATTGTAGGTAATGTTGTTTCTTGGAAACAACACTGAATCTAGTCCAAATTGATATTTGGATTTAATGACTTAAGAAAGATAAACTTCTCTGTAGCCCATTAAATTAAATTTTTATTTAACGAATAATTCATTGCTAGATAAGTGATGATTTAGTTTTGGGCTTAGCTGCCTTAGTTTTGGGCTTCGTTGCCTTAGTTTTAGGCTCTACCTTTGCTCGTCTCGGCTCAAATTCAAACCCTGTTTTTCCATTCTCTCCAGCTACTAGGTAGGCTGAAAATGGCCTTCCTTTCTTGGAAATGAACTTAGAAAGTAAATCTGTTTTCCCAAAATGTAATAACTTTACAACTTGCTCGCGTTCGATTGGGCGTTTGAGAATTATTTTTCCGGTTCTGAAGTCGCATGTTCGAGCAGCGCCGACAGCTTTTTCACAAGTATAACTTATGCCATGCTCAAATACCCGACCATCACACCGGAGACACTTTCCTAGGGGTTCTTGACCAGAAAAATCTATTTCTTCCGTACTTTCGTCGTTACTCTCACCAAAATCAAATTTCATTTCATTCCCGTCAGTGAGCTTTATATTTGCATTAAACAATCGCCCCATTTTGCTCCGAAAACCTTGCAACGGACCAACCTCATGTTGAGTAATCAGTTCTTCCATTTCAGCTATCTCAAATTGCCTACCCGCTAGAATTTTCCATAATGCAAAATCGCATTTCTTGCATTGGAATTTCTTGTAAGTCTCCTGTATTACACCGCCACACTTAGGACAGGGTGAATTAAGTGTAGAGAAATCCCCACTTATAGTTTCTCCTCGATGATTTTTCGCCTGTTCAACCATATAACGAGTCATGTCAGCAATTTCTTTCATGAAAGAATTACGTTCAAGCTTACCCTGCTCAATTTGCCGCAGCTTAAATTCCCAATTACCAGTTAGTTCTGGCGATGTAAGTTCCGGTACCTTCAATCCGCGAAGCAGGATAATCAAAGAAAAAGCTTTAGCCGTCGGATGCAATTCCCGTCCCATACGCTGTAAGTAATTTTCAAAGACTAACCCCTCGATAACCGAAGCACGAGTAGCAGGAGTGCCCAATCCTTTCGCACTCATGGCCTCGCGCAGTTCCTCATCATCCACTAATTTACCAGCACTCTCCATAGCTGATAGTAATGTGGCTTCATTAAATCTTGCTGGTGGTCGGGTCTGATTTACAATAACCTTTACCTCATCGGCAAGAACTGACTCATTCTGCTTTACAGCAACTAAAGTTGAGTCTTTATCAAACACATTAGCTTTCACTTCCTTACCATAGACAATTTGCCAACCAGGATTAACCATTACTTTACCTTCGGTTTTGAATGGCTCATTTTCAACTCGAGTGATTCGGGTGGTGACGAGAAACTCGGCAGCAGGGTAGAAAATTGCCAAAAAGCGCTTGGTTACCAGATCATAAAGTTTCTCTTCAGCATCATTTAGTCCCTTAGGTTTAAGTGAAGTTGGAATAATTGCGAAATGATCTGAAATTTTAGAGTTGTTGAAAATACGTTTATTCGGCTTAACCCATCCAGCTTTTAAAATCTGTTTAGCAAACTCACCATAATGGGAAGTTTCCAGTGTTCCCAGACTATCTTTCACCGTTGAAAGATAGTCCTCAGGTAGCGCACGTGAGTCAGTGCGAGGATATGTCAGCACTTTATGCTTTTCATATAGCGCTTGAGCTAATCCGAGAGTTGACTTAGCAGAAAACCCAAATCGTCCGTTGGCATCTCGCTGCAAACTAGTAAGGTCGTAAAGTTGGGGGCAGATTTCTGTTGTAGGTTTATTGGTTTCACTAACTACACCTGATTTTCCCTGACATTTTATGCGAATTGACTCGGCATATTTTTGATCCCATGAACGCTCAGCTTTTTGCTCTCCATCTTCTTTGTTCTTTGTGAATTTTTCATCAAACCAACGGCCATTATAGTTACCATCCATTGCATGAAAAGTACTATGTATCTCCCAGTAGTTTCGCGGAACAAATTTTTTAATTGTTTCTTCCCGTTCAACCAAAATTGCTAAAGTGGGTGTTTGTACTCGACCCACTGTGGTTTTATGAAAACCGCCCTCCTGGGAATTAAACGCTGTCATCGCACGTGTGCCGTTAATGCCAACCAGCCAGTCAGCCTCAGAGCGACTTATGGCAGCTTGAGCTAGCGCATGCATTGCGTCGTCCTCAATTAATTTTGTAAAACCATCTCTGATCGAAGCTGGTGTCATAGATTGTAGCCAAAGACGCATGATTGGTTTTTTTGTTGCCACATAACGCACAATGTATTGGAAAATTAATTCTCCCTCGCGCCCTGCATCACAGGCATTAATGAGACTATCTATATCCTTTCGCTTAATGAGTTTTGTTAGAAGTTTTAATCGAGACTTAGTTCTCTCAATGGGATTTAAATCAAAGTGAGGCGGAATTACAGGTAGATTTGCAAAACTCCATTTACCACGTTTAGCTTCGTATTTTTCTGACACCGTAAGTTCAAGTAAGTGGCCTATAGCCGACGATAAAACATATTTCTCACTCTCAAAATAGTCAGCGTGTTTAACAAAGCCACCTAGTACCCGCGCAATATCTGTGGCAACAGATGGCTTCTCAGCTATGATTAAGGTTTTACCCATAAGGTTCCTGTAAATTCCTGCATATTGCAAACAGCTGCTTTTAAAATGACGGCGGGCGACTACTGCAATAAATGGTTTGAAAGCCAAATATAGATAAAAATATTGAGCTGTAATTATTTATAATTCAAACTTTCAGCAGCGGTTCAATTTAGTACATACGATTAATGTCTCTTTTATTTTAATAATAAATTTTGGATTCTTTCAAATTTTCTTGTAGGCATTAGGGGCACTAGCCACGCGCATTTATCCGCGCCTATATAACAAGCATGGCGGATGCCGTTTCTTCCGTCAAGCGGTTACAGAAATAAAACGCGCTATTATCTCCAGTGCCGCAGTCATGACTCGTGTGGACAACACGTCATCCAAACCTAACGTATTTGTATTACTAGCTTTATCCAGTGTGGATAGATAGTAGCGCTTCAGGTGGGGAAAATTTAGTTATTTTTATCTTTTAATTCTGCTTGAGTAGCATATGGGAACCCAATAAAGAATAGACCAATAGCTATATTAGAGACGACAATAGATCCAATATTATAAAAAGACTTAATGGTCTGAAAAAAACTCTACGGGGTTTTTACTGTATCAAAGATCCGAATTGGTTGGGAAGTTCGCATTACCAGCGCATAGGATACCTTTTCAAATACTCGAAAAACAAACACTAGTCCTGCGCGCTCTTCGGGTAATACTACGACCTCTCTTGTGGATGATAGGATTTCAAAATCGCGTTTAACTTTAAGTGAGTCATTGCCTGTTTCAGACAAATGCTTACGATAGACTGCCAGAACATTACCTATCTCCAATCCATCTTGTGCGCCTTTGCTCAAAACAACAATAGAACCTTTACCAATTTCTGTGACACCACCATAGACGGAAATGATGCGTCCATTAATATCCTGGTCTGGGGCATGTGGCGCATAATTAATAAACATCGTAGGGGGCGCTGGAACCAACCGGTCACCCTTAAATATTTCCCGGGGAGAACGGACAATGGAAATGGTACTAATCTCATCGAATTTTTCTACCTTTGCGTCTCCCAAATAAATAGCTTCATAGCCCAAAACCTCCCCTTTATCCTCCCACAACCACCCTCCACCCATATACTCTCCGAACGATTCGGGCATCAGATACTCATTTATCCAATGAGTATCTGGCAACAGGACGCCTTTATCAGGATTAGGGTCTATTAGAACTTTTCCAGGACGAAAGATTTGCCACGATGGACCTTGATCTGTTGGCATATTTTTGGCATAAATTCGGTCACCCTTGCTTAATAACACACGGTTGTCACTAGTTCCTAGAACTATTGGCGCACTTTCAAGACCGTCTTTATCGATTACCAAAGGCTGGCTCAGAAAAGGCTCGATTGCCGAAACCGGAATGCTTGGAATGGCATCGGTATCAGACTTCTCCATTCGCACATGAGGAGACAATCTTTCCATTACCACGGCCCCCTTGATTATCCGCAACTTATTTCCGTCAGGAGTTCTCTCTAATAGGATAAGATCTCCAGGGTAAATTTTGTGGGGATTCTTTATCTGCTCCTCATTTAAATCCCAGATTTCTGGCCAGCGCCAAGGGTCTTTCAGAAAACGTGAAGAAAGGCCCCAAAGTGTATCGCCAGGAACTACAACATAACGATCAGGTACGTTGCTCTGAAACTCGATATCGGATGCATTAGCCATTGGGCCATAAAGCAACCCCACAAACAAAATCACAGATATAATAGAATTATGCATGGAATCCCTTGGTCACTGAAAAAACCCGATTCTTCGGGCGCAATAATATAAAATGACACATAGGGTTACTTATCGACAATTTATAGAAAAAAAATAGGTTAATTTGGTTTAAATTCTGTATTTATTTCATTAAATATGCAATTTTGAATAAACGCGCTTTTATGGCTCTTCTAAAGATATTGCAATACCCCGATGAACGGCTACATACGGTTGCGGCAAAAGTATCAGAAGTAACTGATGAGGTTCGTACTTTGGTACACAACATGACAGAGACTATGTACGCTGCTCCTGGAATCGGTTTAGCAGCAACGCAGGTAGATGTTCACCAATGTGTAATTGTAATTGATACGTCTGATACCCGTGACTTGCTGCACGTATTAATCAATCCAGAAATAACCGCTGCTATCGGGGAGTCTGATTGCGAAGAGGGCTGTCTGTCAACGCCAGGAATATTTGGGAAAGTACGACGCGCTGAGTGCGTTACAGTTAAGGCACTGAATATTAATGGGGATCCTTTTATACTTGAGGCTAATGGATTACTGGCAGTTTGCATTCAACATGAAATGGACCATTTAGTAGGTAAAGTGTTCGTTGAATACCTATCGCAGCTAAAACAAATGCGAATTCGAGGGAAATTAAAAAAACAACAACGAAGCGTGACGTGACTGATAATTTTATTTGCGGATATATCCCATGGGGTATTGAACCACTTTAATGATGAAGTGTATATATTTATGGCTTGTGAAGATGTCAGGCGCGAATCAAAATGCTTATTGATATCTAAAGTAGCTAATCATGAAAATCATTTTTGCCGGTACACCACAGTTTGCTGCGCATGCGCTTGAAGCATTAATAACTAAGGGGCATGAGATTACACTTGTACTGACGCAGCCTGATCGTCCCGCTGGACGCGGTATGAAATTAAATGCTAGTGCAGTTAAATTACTAGCACAAGAATATAAACTTGCCTTATTGCAACCACACTCGTTAAAACAAACTGAGACACATGTGCAGTTAGATTCAGTTGGTGCAGATATAATGGTAGTTGCAGCTTACGGACTAATCTTGCCTACAACAATTTTGAACACCCCGCGTCTTGGATGTATAAATATCCATGCTTCTTTGTTACCACGCTGGCGAGGGGCTGCACCAATTCAACGAGCAATCCTAGCCGGCGAACAAGAAACCGGCATTACCATCATGCAAATGGATCAAGGTCTCGATACAGGCGATATACTGCTGCAGCAAAGTATTCCAATTCTACATAATGATAACACTAAAACTTTATGCGATAAGCTTGCCATACTGGGAGCAGATTGTGTCATAAAGGCACTTAAACTCTTAACAAATGAGAAGTTCGTTGCAACCCCACAAAATGAAAAGATCGCGAGCTACGCGCCAAAACTGAATAAAAAGGAAGCAAAAATAAACTGGCAGTTGAGCGCGGAAAGAATTAGTTATTCTGTACGCGCATTCAATCCCCATCCTGGCGCGCATTCTGAAGTGCACGGGTTTCCTCTAAAAATATTTCAAGCAAGACATACTACTGGCACCATAGGCTATCCAGGTGAAATTTT
This sequence comes from Nitrosomonadales bacterium, assembly GCA_004525885.1. Classification (GTDB taxonomy): domain Bacteria; phylum Pseudomonadota; class Gammaproteobacteria; order Burkholderiales; family Nitrosomonadaceae; genus BJGV01. Next base: position 21,811 of record SPBV01000001.1, on the reverse strand, counting down.
ATCGACTGGACCAGAAGGTATAGTTGTGGCGTGCGGCAAGGGTTCGTTAGTACTGGAAGTAGTACAAAAACCAGGCGGGAAAAAACTGAGTGCAGCTGAATTTCTTGCTGGGCGTTCATTGCAACCTGGTGACTACTTCACAGTATCAAGATGATTGAAACTCAGCTCATAGCAACATATGTAGTGAGTAAAGTGCTAGCTGGCTCTAGCCTGACTGTTGTTTTGAAGGAATCATGGCACGTTCACTATGCTCTCTCTGACCAGCAACGTGGAGCCATTCAGGATATAAGTTACGGCGTGCTTCGCTTTTACGGGCAACTGGATACGTTGCTTGATCTTTTACTAAAGAAACCTCTGAGAAGACAAGACCTTCGTTGTTTATTGCTGGTGGGCTTGTATCAACTACAATACAGTAAGACCTCTTCATATGCAGTGGTTGATCATGCCGTTTCTGCGTCCTTGAGCATAAACCGTGACAGGGGTGTAAAGGGGTTAATTAATGCAGTATTGCGCGGCTTCATACGACAACGTGAAACTCTGCTAAAAGCAACAGCTGAAAAAGAGGTGGGAAGATATTCCCACCCACAGTGGTGGATAGACAAACTTCGTACACAATATCCCCAAAACTATAAGGCGGTACTAGAAACAAATAATCAGCGGCCATCAATGGTACTTCGGGTCAATCAAACCAAAATTGGAGTGTTAGAATATCAAAATCAGCTAAATAATCACGATATGAATGCACGAATAATATGGAACAACGCCCTTATACTTGAACAACCGGTAACTGTAGAAAAGCTACCTGGATTTTCCAAAGGATTGGTTTCAGTTCAGGATGCGGGTGCGCAATTAGCTGCACCGTTTCTGGATGCGCATGATGGAATGCATATACTGGATGCTTGTGCCGCCCCTGGTGGCAAAAGCGGACATCTCTTAGAGTTGGCAGATGTGGATTTAACTTCACTTGACAATGACCCTACACGACTTGCCCTCGTGACACAAAATTTTGCGCGCCTTGCATTCAAGAAATATCGTATTGTCTGCGGTGATGCAGCAAACCTGCCAGAGTGGTGGGATGGCAAGCTGTTTGATCGAATTTTAGCTGACGTACCATGCTCTGCATCGGGGGTAGTGCGCCGTCATCCTGATATCAAATGGCTGCGACGCCCGAGCGATCTTATTCGATTTATCTCGATTCAGCAGAAAATTCTCAATGCCTTATGGCAGACCCTAGCCAGAGATGGTAAATTGCTTTACGTTACCTGTTCTGTATTTTTTGAAGAAAATAAACTGCAGGTAGAAGATTTTTTGCGTCATCATTCAGATGCTCGAACTTTGCCGCTACCTGCGGTGGAAGTTCTTGACGGACAACTATTGCCGGATTCCCAGCATGATGGTTTCTTTTATACCTTGTTACATAAAGCCTGATCCCATTGCGCCACTAATACGTGCGGCTGCAACAATGTTGCTGACCGCGTTGCTATTGTCGGCTTTAACTACTCAGGCGGAAGGCATACAGATAAAATTTGTTGAGTTAGATGCAGTCGATGATAGCTATCAGTTCAGCGCTGATATTGAGATAGCGTTGAATCCCACTTTGGAGAGAGCGCTCAGAAAAGGTATCGTGCTTTATTTTGTAACCGATTTTAGATTAGTAAGTCCACGCTGGTACTGGCTGGATAAAAAAATTGCCCGGAGTAAACAAAGAGATGCGTTAAGTTATTACGCGCTCACACGCCAATACCGCTTAAGTGGTGAGCCATTATTACAAAAACAAAGCTTCAGTACTTTAAAGGAAGCCCTACGAAGTTTGAGTCGGGTGAGAGATCGTCCTATCGGAGAGAGTTTCAGGCTGCAGAAAGATAAAGAATACATTGCAAAATTGCGTATGCAACTGGATCTATCGCGACTTCCAAAACCGTTTCAAGTAGAAGCGCTTGGTTCAAAAGAATGGAACTTAAGCTCAGGTTGGCTGCAATGGAGCATAAAGCTCCCTTTACAAAGGCTTATTCTTCAGGATGAACCGTGAAAAATATCATTATTATTGGCGCCGTCGTTTTAAGCGCAGTGATGCTATTTCTGCTAGCAATTGCAGGTGATGATACCGATTTCTTTGAACGAAAATATCAACTTCTAATTCAGCTCAATATTGGTTTCGTGCTGTTTCTCATGGCAGTAGTTGGATATTTGCTTTGGAGACTCAGGCGCAGGCTTAAAACAGGGGTATTTGGATCCAAACTGGCATTGCGCCTGTTGCTGATCTTTTCTCTGATGGCAGTTCTTCCAGGTGTATTAGTGTACAGTGCATCAGTGCAATTCCTTGGGAAAAGCATTGAATCTTGGTTTGATGTTAAGGTTGACCAAGCATTAGAGGGGGGCTTAAATCTCGGGCGCACTATGCTGGACAATCTATTGGAAGAATTGCGGAAGAAAGCCCAAGTCACCGCCATTACCCTATCCGGGCAATCCTCTATACCGCTGCCGGAGCTAAACCAACTACTAGAGCAATCACAGGTACAAGAAGCAACACTATTTAATAAAGATGGAAAAGTAATTGCGTTCTCTGGTACAACTGGTATGGAACTTCCAGAAATGCCAAACACTGCTGTGATGCGCCAAGTGAGAATACAGGAGGCTTACAGCGCCGTTGAATTCATTCCAGGAAAAGGCTTATATTTACGTGTGGTTGAACCAGTTCCTGTCAATGTTCTTAGTCTAGAGGAGAACATCCGTATTTTGCAGTTGTTGCAGCCGGTGCCAAAACAACTAGCAAAAGATGCAGAAATAGTTCAAACCATATATCGTGATTATGAAGAGTTGTCATTGTCGCGTCAGGGTCTGAAGAGGCTCTATGGGGTGACATTAACTCTAGTACTACTACTCTCGCTTTTTTCTGCACTAGCTGCTGCTTTCCTTATTAGCGAGCGAGTCAGTGCTCCATTAGGTATGCTGGCAGAAGCTACTCGCGCAGTAGCTCAAGGTGATTTTAGTAGGCGGCATCCGGTACAAAGTAAAGATGAATTGGGTGTGCTAACTGAATCATTCAATCTGATGACTCAGCAACTAGAGGAAGCTCGTACAGCGGCACAGCGCAATCAACATGAGGTAGAAAGTGCCAGGGTCCACCTGGAAAGCATTCTAGCCAATCTTTCATCCGGCGTCCTAGTATTTGATGAAAGCTTACGCATGCGTACTGCAAATCTTAGTGCTGAATATATTTTGAAGGTTCCATTGGCAAGCCTCGAAGGATTAACTATGGAAGAATGTACTACACAAGAACCTCAGCTTCTTGCGCTAGGAACCGGAATACGAGAAGGATTCCAGTCAGGAAAAGCTGGTGAGTGGCAATGCCAAGTGGAACGTACTAATGATGGTATAAACCAGGTATTACTATTACGAGGAACAAGTCTTCCGCATGCCTCAGGAGGAGGAGGCGTCGTAGTATTTGACGACATTACTAATTTGCTACAGGCACAGCGTACTGCCGCGTGGGGAGAGGTTGCACGACGCCTTGCACATGAAATCAAGAACCCTCTCACACCGATACAGCTTTCTGCTGAACGTGTATTGCGAAAACTTGCTGGAAAACTAAATCCACAGGATTCAGAGATTTTGAAGCGATCAACTGAAACAATCGTCAATCAAGTGGCAGCATTGAAGACAATGGTTAATGAATTTAGTGAATATGCGCGCGCACCAGAACTTAAATTACGTTTACTGGATCTCAACAAACTAGTACAAGAAGTACTAACATTATATGAAACAGCGAGTGTTGCAGAAGGTAGCGAACTACACTCACACATACACTTGGCTTTAACCCTTGACTTGCCACCTGTGAGGGGAGACTCGGCTAGATTGCGTCAGGTCATTCACAATCTCCTGCAAAATGCCCAAGATACACTGGCTGATACTATGGAACCTGTCATCACCGTGAGCACAGAAATGGTACGAGATGGGGTGCGCCTTAGCCTAAGTGACAATGGCAGGGGATTCCCCGATCACGTCAGAATGCACGCGTTTGAACCATACGTTACCACCAAGTTCAAAGGTACTGGGCTCGGTCTGCCTATCGTAAAAAAGATTGTGGAAGAGCACAATGGCACAATTCAAATTGAAAATATCTATCCCCACGGGGCCAAAATTTCCATTACCTTACCAACCGCATCTGGAGATGATTCAACTACTACCCATGAAATCCAATAATTATTACCAATTAGGCATCCACAATAAGAGATTTCACTACAAACAATGAAAAAATTAATTTTATAAATATGGCAAACAATACAATACTCGTCGTTGATGATGAAATCGGTATACGTGAACTGCTATCTGAAATCTTACGTGACGAGGGTTACCATGTAGCTCTAGCAGAAAATGCAGAGCAAGCGCGCAACTGGCGGAACCAAAAGCGGCCTGATCTGGTACTACTTGATATTTGGATGCCAGATACCGACGGCGTCACTCTACTGAAAGAGTGGGCGAGTAATGGGCTGCTAACCATGCCTGTAGTAGTAATGTCAGGACACGGTACTATAGCAACTGCAGTTGAGGCAACACGTATTGGCGCGTTTGGTTACCTAGAAAAACCAGTGCCACTACAAATGTTATTAAGTACGGTGGGGCACGCATTACGCGGGGGCCAAAACAAACCCTCCTCAACGCTTTCGCTTGCTAGCCTGGGAAAAGGACCGTTGATAGCGGACCTAAAAAAGAGACTGGAACAGGTTTCCAACCTGAAAACCCCGCTACTCCTCACTGGAGAACAGGGAGCAGGGGCAGAACTATGTGCACGCTTCCTACATCACCCTTACACGCATTGGATAGAGCCTGATACATTTACATTTCTATCGGACACTCCGTTTGATTTACTTAAACAAGCAAAAAATGGACTGTTATTTCTAAAAGAAATTGGCAACTTAAATGGGTTAGAACAAAAGGGCTTGCTGAAACTGCTAAGTAAACTAGATAAATACAACGTCCGTCTTGTGTGTGCTAGCTCTCTGCCACTAGCAGAGCTAACAGCACAAGGTGAATATAACCCAAAATTATATGCATCTTTAAGTGGACTTTGTATCAATGTCCCTGCATTAAGGGCACACAGAGAAGATATTCCAGAACTTGCTAACAAAATCCTCTTGCATTGTATTGAATCAGGTGACGCATCTCTACAGCAGTTCAATACTGCAGCTCTTAATGCTTTGCGCAACTACGATTGGCCTGGAAACCTGATGCAACTCACTAGCACGGTACGCTCTCTAGCGCTAACCTACACTGGTGAGGAAATTTCAGCTGATGACGTAAAGAGGATCCTGGTAGCGGCAATGCCGGTACAATCTGTTCCAAGTATTCCACTTAACATCCCTTTACGAGAAGCTCGTGATTTATTTGAAAAATCTTATTTTGAGCAACTCATAGATCATGAAGGCGGCAACATGACCCGAGTAGCAGAACGGGCGGGGCTAGAACGCACTCACCTTTATCGCAAACTTAAACTATTAGGTATCAGACTACGAAGCCACTGACATAATAAGAAAATACCCTAAAATTTATCGTGGTTGTCTGGCTTCGTTTCTTAAGCGATAATAATACTTTTACCCAAGCAGATATTGTCGCTCTGATTTCGCAGATGTGCTGTTGCTTTTTTCTTTATTTATTTGTTTAGCAAGGGAGTTTGTATCCATGGGAACATTTCAAGATTTTGACCAGCCAGTGTTCAAAAACCTAACCAGCGCTGTTCGTGCGCTAGCGATGGATGCTGTGCAAAAAGCCAATTCTGGTCACCCCGGCATGCCTATGGGCATGGCTGAAATTGCCGAAGTACTATGGATTCACCATCTGCGCCATAATCCAGCTAATCCCAATTGGGCAGATCGAGACCGTTTTGTGCTGTCTAATGGGCATGGCTCTATGTTGATTTATGCTCTGTTGCACCTTACCGGTTATGATTTGTCAATTGAAGAGATTAAGCGATTCCGTCAGCTTCATTCCAAAACTCCAGGTCACCCTGAATATGGCTATACACCTGGAGTCGAGACCACCACCGGCCCTTTAGGTCAGGGCATCACAAACGCTGTAGGTATGGCCTTGGCAGAAAAAATTCTTGCTTCGGAATTCAATCGTCCCGGTTTTGATATTGTTAATCATTATAGCTATGCGTTCCTTGGTGATGGTTGTCTGATGGAGGGGATCTCCCATGAAGCCTGTTCATTGGCGGGAACCCTGGGACTTGGTAAGTTAATCTGTTTTTACGACGATAATGGTATTTCCATAGATGGCAATGTGGAAGGATGGTTTAGTGACGATACCCCTAAACGTTTTGAGGCTTATGGTTGGCATGTGGCACCTAACGTTAATGGTCACGACCCTGTGGCAATCGAGGCAGCTATTCAGGAAGCCAAGCAGACAAGTGGAAAGCCTTCAATGATTTGCTGCAAGACTATAATAGGCATGGGTTCTCCTAACAAAGCAGGTACACACGAAGTTCACGGAGCAGCATTAGGCGATGCAGAAATAGCTGCTTCACGTCCACACATTGGCTGGAGCCATCCACCGTTCGAGATACCACGAGAAATCTACAACATGTGGGATGGTCGTGCCAAAGGTAAAAAGATAGAAGCAGAATGGATTCATAAGCTTGATGAATATACCAAAAAATATCCAAGTGAAGCCGCTGAGTTTAAACGCCGCATGGCTGGAGATCTGCCAGCCAAATGGCATGAACACGCAGAAAAATTTATTAGCCAAGTCAATGAAAAAGAAGAAACTATTGCGAGCCGCAAGGCTTCACAAAACGCTATTGAGGGTTTGGCTCCGGTTTTACCAGAACTAGTTGGTGGTTCTGCTGATCTAGCAGGATCTAATCTTACTTTGTGGTCTGGCTCTAAAGGTATTAGCCGTGAAACCGGTGGCAACTATATTTATTACGGGGTACGTGAATTTGGCATGAGTGCCATAATGAACGGATTATCATTGCACGGTGGCATCATCCCCTACGGCGCCACATTCCTAATGTTCTCAGAATATGCACGCAACGCGTTGCGTATGGCAGCCTTGATGAAAATCCGTAATCTGTTCGTGTTTACGCACGATTCAATTGGCCTAGGCGAAGATGGCCCGACACACCAACCAGTAGAACAAACTGCGACACTGCGCTACATTCCTAACATGGATGTGTGGCGCCCATGTGACTCAGTCGAATCAACCGTAGCTTGGGTGCGTTCGATTGAACGTAAAGATGGCCCTTCAACTCTTATTTTCAGCCGCCAGAATCTACCATTTCAAAAACGTAATGCCGATACAATTAAGTTGATCGACAAAGGCGGTTATATTCTATCAGAGGCAACAAACGGAGAACCACAAGCTATTATTATTGCAACTGGTTCAGAAATTGGACTAGCGATAAACGCACAAAAGGTATTGTCTGAATCAGGTATTAGGGTCCGAGTGGTCTCGATGCCATGTACCAGTTTATTTGACCGGCAGGACGCAGCCTACAAGGACAGTGTGCTTCTGAAAGGCGTGAAACGCGTTGCAGTGGAAGCAGGTATCGCTGATTACTGGCGCAAATATGTAGGGCTTGAAGGAGCAGTCGTGGGCATGACCACTTTTGGCGAATCTGCCCCTGCTGACGACCTGTTCAAACACTTTGGCTTTACTGTGGATAACGTTATGGAAGCTGTAAAAAGTATAATCTAATTTTGGTAAAATGGCGCAAGGTTTTTGTTCCTCTACAGTTTAGATTTCATTATTCAAGGGGCTTTCAACATGACAATTAAAGTAGGTATAAATGGGTTTGGCCGTATTGGACGCATGGTATTCCGTGCAGCGGTACAGGATTTTAAAGATATCGATGTCGTCGCCATCAACGATTTGCTCGAACCTGATTATTTAGCTTACATGCTAAAGCACGATTCAGTACATGGGCGCTTCAAGGGCGAGGTTTCCATAGAAGGCAATAACACTCTTGTGGTCAATGGCAAAAAAGTACGTTTGACGGCTATTAAGGATCCTGCAGAGTTGAAATGGGATGAAGTTGGCGCCGAGATTATCATTGAATCTACTGGTCTCTTTCTTACCAAAGAAACCTGTGAGAAGCACATCACTGCTGGCGCCAAAAAAGTTATTATGTCGGCTCCTTCTAAGGATGATACGCCCATGTTTGTCTACGTTGTGAACGACGCGACTTATGCTAGCGAAAATATTATTTCCAACGCTTCTTGTACCACCAATTGTCTTGCGCCCGTCGCCAAGGTACTAAACGATAACTTTGGTATTAAGCGTGGTCTGATGACTACCGTACATGCTGCTACAGCTACCCAGAAAACTGTTGACGGTCCTTCCAACAAGGATTGGCGGGGCGGCCGTGGTATTCTCGAAAATATCATCCCATCTTCGACTGGTGCTGCTAAGGCCGTTGGAGTGGTTATCCCAGAATTGAATAAAAAGCTTACTGGTATGGCCTTTCGTGTGCCTACCTCTGATGTGTCCGTTGTGGATCTCACTGTGGAATTGAACAAAGAAGCCACCTATGCCGAAATCTGCGCAGCCATGAAAAGCGCGTCTGAAGGTAGCATGAAAGGTGTGCTCGGCTATACTGACCAAAAGGTTGTTTCTACTGACTTCCGAGGTGAGAGTTGCACCTCAATTTTTGATGCAGATGCTGGTATGTCCCTAGACAAAACATTTGTTAAGGTTGTCGCTTGGTATGACAATGAATGGGGCTATTCCAGCAAAATTCTTGAGATGGCGCGCGTAGTTGCAAAATAGTTTTACAGTAAACAACGTATAGTGAAAATTAGAAAGCGGGGCATACCCTCCCCCGCTTTCTAAGCACGAATTACACACTTTCGCCTTGGTAAAATATGTAGTCAATAGGCTTCAAGTTAATTTTCTTACCGAATATATTTGGATCTACTATGACAGTCATCAAGCTTACTGATCTTAATCTCAAGAGTAAACGAGTATTTATTCGCTCTGACCTTAACGTACCGATCAAAAATGGAATAATAACATCGGATGCACGTATCACTGCTTCCATGTCTACGATTGATTACTGTTTGAAACAGGGGGCCAGAGTAATGGTGACCTCACACTTAGGCCGTCCTGAAGAGGGCGTATGGTCTGAAGAAAACTCCCTTAAACCAGTTTCCGACAATATTTCCACACGTTTGAACAAACCAATTCGTTTAATTAAAGATTGGGTCGAAGGTGGATTTGAAGTTGAAGATGGCGAACTTGTGGTATTAGAAAACTGCCGGTTTAACAAAGGTGAAAAGAAGAACATAGACGAAACCGCACGGAAATACGCCAAGCTATGCGACGTGTTCGTAATGGATGCCTTTGGTACTGCACACCGTGCACAAGCCTCAACTCATGGTATTGCTAAGTACGCTTCGGTAGCCTGTGCTGGCATCCTGTTGATAGAAGAATTAGAAGCACTAACTAAAGCCTTATTAAATCCTGCGCGACCCATGGTCGCCATTGTCGGTGGTTCTAAAGTTTCAACAAAGCTGACCATGCTTGAATCTTTATCCGAAAAAGTTGACCAAATGGTGGTAGGTGGTGGTATCGCCAATACTTTTCTTAAAGCTGCAGGCAAAAATATTGGGAAATCCTTGTGCGAAGATGATCTGGTTTCTACCGCTAAAAGATTGATGGATAAAATGGCAAAACGTAATGCTTCGATCCCTATCGCCGTAGATGTTGTAGTTGGAAAGAAATTCAATGCGAATGAACCAGCAATATTGAAAGATTCTAATGCGGTTACTGATGAAGAAATGATTTTTGACATTGGGCCAAAGAGCGCACAAGAATTAGCCGATATCATCATGAATGCTGGAACGGTGGTGTGGAATGGCCCAGTTGGCGTGTTTGAATTTGACCAATTTGGAGCCGGCACTAAAACCATTGCTATGGCCATCGCCAACACTAAAGCTTTCACTCTTGCGGGCGGAGGTGACACTATTGCAGCAATCCAAAAATACAACATCTATGACAAGATATCTTATATTTCGACTGCTGGAGGGGCATTTCTAGAGTTTCTGGAAGGCAAAAAATTACCTGCAGTGGAAATATTGGAAGAGCGCGCAAGTTGATATGCGCCAAACACTGAAGCCCTTATAAAATATGAAACGAAGAAAAATGTTACGAAGAACAAAAATTGTAGCAACCCTTGGCCCTGCATCTAGAAATCCGAAAACTCTAGAACGTATGATCCAGGCTGGAGTAGATGTGGTTCGTATCAATTTTGCTCATGGAACCAATGAAGAACATATCGAAGCTATTGAATTGACCCGTTCGCTGGCACGGTCCTCCGGACATGCCATAGGGGTACTAGCAGATTTACAGGGACCGAAAATCCGTATAGGAAAATTCGAAGATGAAAGTATCTCCCTCAGAACCGGTGATAAATTCGTGCTCGATGCAGACTGTGATCTTGGTAATCAAGAACGAGTAGGGCTGGATTATAAAGAACTACCAAATGATGTGGAATCTGGTGTAACTCTTATGTTAGATGATGGTCGCATCGTATTAAATGTTTCCAAAGTCAAGGGTCGCGAAATATATTGCACGGTTGAACAGGGTGGAATACTGTCCAACAATAAGGGTATCAATCGCAAAGGGGGTGGACTCAGTGCCCCAGCATTAACTAGTAAAGACATGGCAGATATCAAGACGGCTGCAGCGTTTAAAGCAGATTATCTAGCAGTGTCCTTTCCGCGCTCTGGCCAAGACATGTCTAGGGCGCGTGATCTAATGAATCAAGCTGGCGGCAAAAGCCTTCTGATGGCAAAAATTGAGCGAAAAGAAGCAATTACAGCATTAAATGACATTTTACAGGCCTCAGATGCCATCATGGTAGCTCGAGGTGATCTTTCTGTGGAGGTAGGTGATGCGGCGGTACCAGCATTACAAAAACGCATGATTCGTGCCGCCCGTACAAATAACAAATTAGTAGTGACTGCTACTCAGATGATGGAGTCAATGGTTACTAGTCAAGTTCCCACTCGGGCAGAGGTATCTGACGTAGCGAATGCAGTACTAGATGGCACTGATGCGGTAATGTTGTCTTCAGAGTCTGCTTCGGGTCTATACCCTGTAGAAGCAGTTGAAGCTATGGCCAGAGTATGTCTTGAGGCGGAAAAAGAATATCTAGTGAACCTCGACCTACGACGAATGCAAGATGGTATGCCAGATACAATCGAAGAAGCCATTGCTCGAGCCACCATGTTCACCGCGGGTGGTCTGAAAATCGCTGCTATTGCCGCTCTCACACAGAGTGGCTTTACAGCGATGCTGATGTCACGAAAAAGCTCTAATGTGCCTATATTTGCATTAAGCCCACTGGTGGATACCCGCCGCAAAGTGACTTTATTTCGCGGAGTCTATCCGGTGAATTTCAGTGGTAAATTTCAAGACCCAGAAATAATTATGAACCGCGCAGAAAACGAATTACTTAAACGTGGAGTAGTAAAAAACGGCGATCTAATTCTTATTACTATCGGTGAACCGGTAGGTAAAGCGGGCGGGACAAACACCATGAAGATTGTTAAAGTAGGAGAGCACGTTAACACTGAAATAAAAAATTAATCACGAACAGGAAAATATATTTTTTGGTTTTTTCCTGGCTTTAATTAGATTTTTCTAGTTTTAAACTATACTATTACTTAATCTACGATTCATAGTTATAGATTCTTTTTTGGAGGAGACTCAAATGGCACTCGTATCAATGAGACAACTTTTGGATCATGCAGCTGAAAATAGCTATGGCATACCAGCTTTTAATGTAAATAATCTGGAACAGATCCAGGCCATCATGCAAGCAGCTGATGAATGCAATAGCCCAGTAATCATGCAAGGCTCAGCAGGTGCGCGCAAATATGCTGGCGAAGCCTTCCTGCGCCATCTTATCGCCGCAGCAGTGGAGGCCTATCCACATATACCAGTGGTTATGCACCAAGACCATGGCTCAACTCCGGCCGTTTGTGCCAATGCCATTCGTAGCGGTTTTTCCAGTGTTATGATGGATGGATCACTGGAGGCTTACGCTAAAACACCCTCATCCTACGAATACAACGTAGAAGTTACTTCTAGGGTTGTAGATATGGCCCATTCGGTTGGTGTTTCGGTTGAAGGCGAGCTAGGTTGTCTAGGATCGTTGGAAACCGGTATGGGTGAAGCAGAAGATGGCCATGGCGCAGAAGGAAAACTAAGCCATGACCAATTACTGACCGATCCGGAAGAAGCTGCCGATTTTGTTAGAAAAACTGGTGTAGATGCATTAGCAATTGCTATCGGCACCTCTCATGGCGCTTATAAATTTACTCGCAAACCCACGGGCGATATTCTTGCTATCGAACGTATTAGGGAAATCCATAAGAGAATTCCCAGCACACATTTGGTTATGCATGGGTCTAGCTCAGTACCACAAGAATGGCTCAATATTATCCGGGAATTTGGTGGGGAAATGAAAGAAACCTACGGGGTGCCTGTGGAAGAGATTCAGGAAGGTATCAAGCACGGTGTTCGCAAAATAAACATAGATACTGATATTCGCCTTGCTATGACTGGTGCGGTTAGACGTCATTTAGCTAAAAACAAAAGTGAATTCGACCCAAGAAAATTCCTGAAAGATGCAACAGCCGCTGCCAAAGATATCTGTAAAGCACGCTTTGAAGCATTTGGCTGCGCTGGTCAAGCAAACAAAATTAAGCCAATCATGCTTGATATCATGGCAAACAAATACGCCAAAGGCGAATTAAAAGCTGTTATCAAGTAGGTTATTGAACCACAAAATAGTGAGTTTTTGGCATATTATTATTTTCTGACCTAAAGTTTTTAAGGGGAAAGGTGAAGAAATATAAGATATCGATTTTACTGTCTTTTTAAGAAATGAATTGTTTGTAACCTACTAACGAACAAGTACTTTCTAAATAAATTCGACTTATAGGAATTTACTAAAAATAAGAAATTCAGCTATTAAAGCTAGGTAAAGAAGCCTGAACATTTCTCACTGTGATGGTGGCACGTAGCCTACAGGATTCTCTGCACCAGCGCCAAAGAAGTGAGCTTCCATTTGTTCTGCCAAATATTTGCGTGCTTTGATATCGGATAAATTTAAGCGGTTCTCATTGACCAGCATGGTCTGGTGTTTTATCCACCCAGCCCATGCTTCTCTAGACACCTTTTCAAAAATGCGTTTGCCCAGCTCACCTGGGTAGGGTGGAAAATCTAGGCCCTCTGCTTCGCATCCAAATTTGACACATTGAACCATTCTTACCATTAGATTTCTCCAATCAAAATAATAGGCGCGGCTTTCTAAGTAGAATTATTCCATTAAGCTAAGTAAACCATAGAAGCCAAGAAATGACCAGATAGCTCTTACGTACATGGACACAGAAACTTGCTAATAAGGATGGCAATATATCCATCCTCTACCATTTCCACTAAATATAAAAGATAAGAATAAAATATGGGTGAAGTAGGATAGATCAATACCATACAAATAACATTACGAAATATAACATTGAGGTCTTTAGTGTTTTTTGGTTCGCTCCAAGCTATAAGTATCCATATAAATACCTAAGTCTATACTTATATATTTTTGATGAAGATTTTGGAACGTCGTTTATAGTTGTATTTCTCCTGTCTAGCTTTAGGTAATTCCTCTATACTAGTTTCTTTGAATCCGCGCTCTACAAACCAGTGCGCGGTACGTGTAGTCAGTACAAATAACTTTTTAATTCCATGATTTCTAGCCTTAGTTTCAATATGCTTGAGTAAGGCATCACCACATCCAGTATTACGATAATCAGAATGCACCGCCAGACAGGTAAGTTCACCCACATGCATTCCAGAAAAATGATTAAGAGCAGCGCAGCCAATGATCATGTGGTCATGTTCTAGTACTAAAAAACGATCGATTTCTATCTCGATTAGTTCACGACCACGCCCCACCAATACTTCTTCAGCTTCCAGCGGTTCAATCAACTGTAAAATACCACTCACATCATCAATCTCTGCAGAACGTAAAGTTTGTATCGGACCACGTGAAATCATGCTACCAATGCCTTTGTGCGTGAATAATTCCTGCAACATGGCGCCATCTAGATGTCGGCTAATAAGGTGAATACGCTCCACCCCTCCCATGCAGGCTTGCACTGCGCATGGCAAATATTTTTGCATATCTTTAGAAAGCTTGACACTGTTATTTGCAAGCTTTGAAAGCAATGCTCTACCCTCGGCTAAAGTCAGCTCACGTAACGATGTATCCAAGTTACCAGATGGTTTCCTCTCTATACCAGGTTTGTCCATTAGAAAAATGAGTTTATCTGCTTTTAGTGCGATTGCTACCTCAATCGCGACATTTTCGGGTGTCAGAGTAAAAACTTCACCAGTTTGAGAATATCCTAACGGTGAAAGCAACGTCATCTCGCCTTGTTCCAGATGCGAGAGAATAGCAGCCGCATCAACTTTACGTACTTCACCAGTGAACGTCAGATCAACACCATCTACCACTCCTATAGGACGAGCAGTTATATAGTTGCCATTTGTAATTCGAATGGTAGAGTTAGTCATAGGTGGTTTTGATAGACCCATGGACAGCAACGCCTCAATTTCAATGCGAACTCGTCCCATTGTTTCCTTAACGAGTTTCAGCGTTGAAGCATCAGTAACTCGCATTCCTTTAACATACTTAGACTGTAAGTTGTATTCCTTTAATCGCGATTCAATTTGCGGGTACGCACCATGGACTAGAACTAGCTTTACACCTAAATTTGCCAACAAGTTGAGGTCACGAAAAAATTCTACTGATTTCTCATCCGCTAAAACCTCTCCGCCAAAAATAACAACGAATATTTTTCCGCGAAATTCGTTGACATAAGGCGCAACCGAGCGAAACCAAGTTACAAAATTAGTGTTTGGATTCATGTTTTACCTCGATACCATAGAAATTTCATTTGGCTATACCCTTTTTTGCAATTAATTAAGATTCAATAATCAAAATTATCCGTAGTCTACAATTCGTAAGCATATACTCAAAACATGTCCTCAATACTAAATTAGTAATCTCCCCACAAAGACTGTAGTGCAGCAATCGCCGCAAGTGCTGCACTTTCTGTTCTTAGCGTGCGCGCCCCTAAACGTAATGGGTAAAATCCTGCAATTAATGCAATAGTATCTTCTTCCAATGTAAAGCCACCTTCTGGTCCTACCAACAAAGTTAAATCAGTAATTGACAAAACCTTGGAGAAATCGCGAAGTCCTTTTTCTGCTATTGGTGAAAGCATAAAAAATAAATTTTTATGGGTTTTATTACTCCATTCTTTTTGCGTAATTATTTGCCTATCAAGCCAAGTTGACAAAGGGATGGGCGGCAGCACTTGTGGCACACGATTCCTACCGCACTGCTCACAAGCTGAGATAGCTATTTGCTGCCAATGCCATACACGTTTGGTTGTGCGCTCGATTGAAAGCTTTACCAGACTGCGTTCCGCAGCAATAGGTTGAATGTTACTGACACCTAGCTCTACTGTTTTGCGTACAATTAAGTCCATTTTTACACTTGTACATATGCTCTGAGCCAACGTAATTTGTAACGGTGATTCACGTTCAATAGCAAAATATTTTTCTGTTAAAACTAAGACAGTAGTTTTACTAATACACTCAATAAATGCTGAAAACTCACCACCTTTACCATTGAACAAGATGACTTTATCGCCCTTCTCAAGCCGCAGAACATGTACAGCATGATGCATAACCCTATCGGGCAATTCGATAGACTGGCCGACAATGATCTGGTCAGGGTAGTAAAAACGAGGACACGTCATGATTTACCAAGTAGGTTATTAAGAATCTCACCCATGATAATATAACAGCAATTTTCTACAGGATTATAGGAGAAAAAATATGGCAAGCTTAGAAACGCCAATTTGTAATTTTGGATGGAAAGCAGAAAATTTTAATTTATTGGGAATTGACGGAAAACGTTATGATCTAGAAACAGTTAGAGGTCAAAATGGATTATTGATAATGTTTATCTGTAATCACTGCCCTTACGTAAAGGCTGTTCTAGACCGTATAGTTCGGGATGTAAAAGAGCTACATCTGCACGGCATCGGTGCAATAGCTATCATGTCAAACGACCCTTTGGATTACCCAGAGGATTCATTTGACAATATGGCTTTAGTGGCAAAAAAATTTGATTTTTCCTTTCCTTACGTATTGGATGAATCTCAGCAGGTTGCTAAAGCTTATGGTGCGGTATGTACACCGGATTTTTTTGGTTTGAACAACAAACTCGAATTACAATACCGAGGACGACTCGATGCTTCGCGCAGGGAAGCAGCACCTGTTGATGTGCGTCGCGACCTTTTTGAGGGCATGCTAAAAATTGCAGAAACGAGTCAAGGGCCAGATAATCAGATTCCTAGCATTGGTTGCTCAATTAAATGGCGAGTAGAGTAGGCATGCTAAATGCGGTCATTACTGCAGTAAAAGAGGTAGCAAAGCAAGAAATTATGCCGCGTTACCTGCAGCAAGTATCACGTCATTGCAAATCTGATGGTAGCTTTTGTACTGAGGCCGATATAGCTGTACAGGAAGCTCTGTTACGGAAATTACAAAAAATTTATCCGGGCACAATAGTAAGTGAGGAAATGTCAGAGAAACAACAGAATGATCAATGGAGCTCGGGAGATGCTGGGCTATGGTGTATAGACCCAATAGACGGCACCACCAATTTTGTCAATGGCCTGCCTTATTTTGCAGTTTCGGTTGCACTGATGCGTCATGGCAGAAGTGTTCTCGGTGTAGTTTACGATCCAATAGCAGATGAAATGTTTTATGCTGAGAAAGGAAAGGGGGCTTTCTTAAATGATGAAAAGCTACCAATCAAAAAATACACACCTACTCTAAATGGTGCTATAGCAAGTGTAGATTTGAAACGACTTAATAGAAAATTAGCCACTGCGGTCTCTACTGTTCCCCCGTTTTCTTCACAACGAAATTATGGAGCCTGTGCATTGGAATGGTGTTTTACTGCTGCTGGTCGCTTTGACCTTTACCTACACGGTGGACAAAAACTATGGGATTATGCCGCTGGCTGTTTAATTTTAGAAGAAGCGGGTGGACACATGTGTGGTTTTGATCTAGATGATTTCTGGAAAGAGCCACTGTGGCAGCGCTCGGCAATTGCCGCACTGGATCCAAACCTGTTTTTACAATGGCGTGACTGGATACGTATAAGCCGATAGGAATAACCGTAGGTGCTCCCATAAAGTGGGGATAAAATCACAACATTTCAGGATGGGTAATTCAATTGAAGATCATCATTCTAGGCGCAGGACGAGTAGGTACTTCTGTGGCAGAAAGTCTGGTAAGTGAGGCCAACGATATTACTCTGGTTGATGTGGCCTCAAATAGACTCCTACAACTACAGGATCATCTTGATTTGCGCACTGTAGTAGGTAATGCCTCCCACCCGTCAGTGCTGATTAAAGCTGGCGCCAAGGATGCTGACCTGATTCTTGCTGTAACTCAAAGTGACGAAACCAATTTGGTTGCATGCAAACTCGCCGCCACAATGTTTAATATACCGACCAAGATTGCTCGTATTCATTCGGCCAATTTCCTTAGCTATCCAGAAATTTTTTCGCCGGAAAATTTTGGGGTTGATTTCGCCATCTGCCCAGAACAGATTTTGACCGATTACATAGAAAAGCTGATCGAATTTCCAAGTGCCTTGCAAGTACTTGACTTTGCAAATGGCAAAGTGAGCCTAGTTGCTGTACGAGCTTTCCACGGTGGTCCTCTAGTTGGCCGTGAACTACGGGAATTACGCCAGCACGTACCTAATGTTGATACGCGTGTGGCAGCAATATTTCGTAAAGACCGTCCTATTATCCCAGAAGGAAATACCGTGGTTGAAGCTGAGGATGAGGTATTTTTTCTTGCCGCAGCAAATGATATTCGAAGTGTGATTAGCGAACTACGACAAATGGATAAACCAGTCATACGCGTAATGATCGCAGGGGGCGGCAATATTGGCAAGCGTCTAGCTAATACGCTGGATAAGGCACAGGGGAAAAATTACCAGGTCAAACTTATTGAATATGACAAACGAGTAAGTCAGCGTCTAGCAGCAGATCTTCATCACACATTAGTTTTACACGGGGATGCTACAGATGAAGGTTTACTGGAAAGTGAAAATATTGCTGAAATGGATATGTTTTGTGCGCTCACTAACGATGATGAGAACAACATTATGGCCGCACTTCTAGCAAAAAGTATGGGCGCCCGTAAGGTACTCGCGCTCATCAACCGTAGTGCATATGTCGATCTGGTACACAGCGGAAATATTGATATTGCCATCTCTCCTGCACAAGTTACTATCGGCTCGCTGCTCGCACATGTCCGACGTGGCGATGTAGTAGCCGTGCATAGCCTCCGACGAGGTGCAGCAGAAGCACTGGAACTAGTCGCTCACGGTGACGCTAATTCATCAAATGTCGTAGGGCGAAAAGTAGCTGATATCAAATTACCCAAGGGTGCAACTATTGGCGCCATTGTGCGCAGTCTATCGGTAGCAGAAAAACGGGGATGGGGCAATGAGGAAGGGGAAAACCCACTTGATCATGATGCGCAAGTAATAATTGCGCATCATGACACAGTAATTGAAGCGGAAGATCATGTTATTGTATTTGTGATCAATAAAAAACTAATCCACCAAGTGGAAAAATTATTTCAGGTTGGTATTGGCTTCCTGTAACAGGGTCTATTGATGAGTCGACTTTTTGCAGTCCTCAATGTGCTTGGCATAGTAATCCTGATATTCGGATTCACCATGTTGCTTCCTCTCGCACTTTCTATTTGGCTAGATAACGTTGTGCAGTTTGTTTACTATAAGTCCGCCGCAATTACTATTACTTCGGGTTTAATGATGTGGGTAGTGACACGCAGCTACAAGCGTGAACTAAAAGCACGTGACGGTTTTTTACTAGTGGTGCTGGTCTGGTCAGTGTTACCAGTATTTGCCACACTACCATTGTTATTCCATCTGCCGTATCTGGGTTTTACAAAAGCTTATTTTGAAGCTACTTCCGGTCTTACCGCAACTGGCGGCACGGTTCTGACAGGAATCGACTTGCTGCCACCTTCAATCAACCTGTGGCGCACTGAAATGATTTGGATGGGGGGAATGGGCTTGATTGTGCTGGCAGTTGCCATCCTGCCGTTACTCGGAGTGGGTGGTAGGCAGATGTTCAAGGCCGAAACGCCCGGTCCAATGAAAGACACTAAGTTAACACCACGTATTGCCGAAACTGCCAAAGGCCTGTGGCTGGTTTATACAGGGATAACGATTGCTTGTGCCTTTTCGTACAAGCTAGCTGGTATGACATGGCTAGATGCAGTAATGCATGCCTTTACCACCATTGGACTTGGCGGTTTTTCTTCCCATGATGCAAGCTTTGCCTACTGGGATTCACCGCAGATTGAAGGTGTTGCCATAGTTTTCATGCTGATTGCAGGGATAAATTTCGCCACGCATTTTTTAGCGTGGCGAGAAAAAGCCCTATTACCCTATCGCTACGACCCAGAAGCCGGCCTGTTCATTGCCATTATTTTAATAAGCTGCCTAATGCTTACCATTTACTTGTGGAATATGGGAGTTTATCCAGACTTACTCACCGCATTGCGCTATGCTAGTTTCAATACGGTATCAGTTGCCACTACCACTGGTTATAGTAATGCAGATTATAATTTGTGGCCTATCTTTGCGCCTTTGTGGATGTTAACACTTTGCTGTTTCTGTTCGTCATCTGGTTCTACTGGGGGCGGTATTAAGATGATCCGTGCTCAGCTTCTATTCAAACAGGTCTTTCGTGAAATGATTGTAATTATGCACCCTCAAGCAGTCTTACCTATTAAGGTTAGCAACAACGTAGTATCAAACAAAATTATTTACGCGATATTGGCCTTTCTATCCATATATTTGGCCAGCATAGTCTCCTTAACGCTAATCCTTGCTTTTAGTGGACTAGACTTTATAACGTCTTTTTCTACCGTGGTAGCATGTATCAACAATCTGGGCCCGGGACTCAATCAAGTAGGTCCTGCTACTACTTTCGCGGGACTCACTAATTTTCAGACTTGGATATGTAGCTTCTCCATGTTATTAGGACGACTAGAACTCTTTACTTTGCTTGTTGTGTTTGTTCCTGCGTTCTGGAGGAAGTAATTACGTGGATTTTAAACCTATAATAACCCGTAGAATTGTACCTAAAGCCGCAAGGCTGATATGCTTGAAAAAAGATGGCGCCAAAACGTGGCTACATTCAAGAAATCTGAGGAGTAAAGATGGATAATACCGATGATTTGACAGGTGTTAAAGTCATGATAATCGATGACAGCAATACTATTCGCCGAAGCGCAGAAATTTTTCTCACTCAGTCTAAATGTGAAATAATTTTAGCTGTAGATGGATTTGATGCGATGGCCAAAATTATTGACAACCATCCAGATATTATTTTCGTTGACATAATGATGCCACGTCTTGATGGCTATCAAACTTGCACTCTAATCAAAAGGAATTCCCATTTTCAATCTACTCCCGTCATCATGCTTTCAAGTAAGGATGGTTTATTTGATAGGGCTCGTGGCAGAATGGTCGGGTCCGATGAGTACTTAACCAAACCTTTCACCAAAGAAAGTCTACTAAATACCGTAAAAAAATATGCGCTTAAGCGTAAGGTAGCAGTGTGATCTGAAAACCTAAATTTCCTTGTGATAATACTAAAATATAATAATCGAACAAACTTAGTAAGTAGTTTACGCTTTGGCTACGATATGTATGAAATCAGTTTCAAATTGATATAAATTTAAATATGAGTAGAAAGCCCATAGTTATTATTGGCAGTGGACTTGCGGGCTACACTGTAATTCGTGAGTTTCGTAAACTTGATGTTGAAACACCTGTACTTATTCTTTCTGCAGACCATGGCGGGTTCTATTCTAAACCAATGCTCTCGAATGCTCTAGCTACAGGCAAGACACCTGCATCACTCCTAAATAATAGTGCGGAACATATGGCCGATCAAATGAAGGTAGTAATACGCCCGTATAGTAGGGTTATAGCTATTAATCAATCGAACAAAAATCTTGTCTTACAAAATGGTGAAAAAATAAACTATGATCAACTTGTTTTGGCCTTAGGTGCAAATCAGATCCGTCTTCCTCTAGAGGGAGATGGAGTTGAAGAAATACTCTCAGTAAATGACTTAGACGACTACCGTCGCTTCCGTGATTCACTAGTAACAAAAAAGGAAATAGCCATTCTCGGTGCCGGGTTGATTGGCTGCGAATTTGCTAACGATCTTGCTGTAGCGGGTTATCACGTGCACGTGATCGACATTAGTCCTCAGCCTCTAGGTAGATTATTACCACTCGCGGGCGGTATTTTCCTGCAGCGGAGGTTAGAAGATACCGGTGTAATTTTTCACTTGGATACAACTACTCAACGTGTTGAGAAAGTGGGGGAAAGATTACAACTTACATTTACTAATGGAAAAATCCTACAAATAGATACATTATTGACAGCAGTAGGACTAATCCCACGTACTGCTCTTGCAAAAGAGGCCGGTATCAAGGTAAATCGTGGCATTGTAGTAAACCAATCGATGCAAACTAGTCACGATGACGTTTATGCTTTAGGTGACTGCGCTGAGGTTGATGGTAGAGTGCTGCCATTCGTTATGCCAATCATGCACGCAGCACGTGCCCTTGCAGCGACCCTAGCCAACAAACCAACCCT
>SPBV01000288.1 GCA_004525885.1 Nitrosomonadales bacterium | reverse complement strand
GGCAATGTTAGCGCCCAGGGTACCCCTTTAGTGTGTTTCGGCGAAACACCAGAGTATTGGGGCGCCACTCCGGCAGATTGGACAGGGTACGAAGCAGGTACATATGACAGCTCTAAAGGGACTACTGAGCTGGAAAAATGGGTAGGAGGAACACCATTTTCGAGCGCATTCCTTGGCTCTACCCGTTTCGAAGATCATTCCATGATGCAGGTCATATGGATGGATCCTGGTGAGGATCCATCTAAGCTGGGGGCACACTGCGTGGCAGCGTTGCTCAATGCAGCTGGCGGAAGGACTAATTCAGCATTGACCGACACACAGATCATAGCCATGTTCCATGAATGGGAGATGAATGGATTTTATGAACCAACTGCAGGATTTCGATGGACTGCGGATGAGATTGTCACTTATATTCAGAGCACTTTTTCCTAAATTCCTTATCTTTCTACCTGGACACCTGGCCCCATTCCTGCTTTAGGAATAAATTTAAAATGAAGTGGCAGATAATCTCATCGAATCAAGCTTTATATTTCCATTCCTGGGGTAATGAATATGTCGTCTATAACAGCCTTTCTGGGGACACCCACCTGCTCGATTTAACCGCTGCCCAGGTACTATTGAAACTACAACAGTCTCCAGCAGATGCAATAAAACTTGCTAAATTAGTTGCCCCTATAGATCAATCTGAAACATATACACAACATGAACTCCAATTAGAAGGTCTTCTTGAAGAACTCAGCAGACTAAGTCTAATCGAAAAGTGTCAAAATACGATTACTAACAACCCTCCATCTTGTAAATAAAATAACCGTCCTTGTTAATTGCTTCGATAACATTGCCAGGCGCGCTCTGGCTGTGGCAAAATCTGCATTCCTTGCTCGAAATTGCCGCGCCACCTTCATCGATTGAAGCCAACCATTGTTTTGCATACTCTACCGCTTTTTGATCGTCTTTTACCCCAGTAAATACATCAAAGTGCATGGTGTGACCATCTTTTGATTTTACATAAGTATCATAGACATGAATTTGCATTCTCTTTCCTCTAAGAATTATAAAATGAGTATTCTACTTGTTTAGAATAAGAAAGGCACAAAAACCAAGTGTATCAGTTCAAATTTGAATCTGTTGCATTATCTTTGCTTCAAACTTGCTGAATGCCAGCTATGAAACGACCAATTATAAGATTTGGACATGACGATATTGGGGACTGGGTTGCAACTCTGAGTTGTGGTCATCTACAGCATGTGCGGCATACCCCACCATTTATCAATCGACCTTGGATAACAACAGAAACAGGTCGTAAAAGTAAGATAGGAAAAATGCTCAATTGTGTTCGATGCGATAAATTAGAGTTGCCAGATAGCTTTATACCGTATAAAAAAACACCGATTTTTACTGAAGAATCTTTGCCAACTAGTTTGAAGAACGATCACTCGACGAAAGCTGGAGTTTGGGCAAAAATCATTGTTACAGAAGGTAAGCTTCGATATCGTGTTGATACTTTAGAAACAGATGTGGAATTATCTCTGGGTAAATCTGGAATTGTTGTACCTGAGGTACTGCATAGTGTTGTGCCTTTAGGTATGGTTAGATTTTTTGTCGAGTTTTACAAGGAACCAGACCGCCCCACCTAAAGGGTTTTATCAACAAAAATAGAAAAACACTACTTAGCTTCCTCCCGCATTAGACACATGATCACAAGATAGACTCAAAATCCTCATGTAAGCCCCTTAGTATTTCTTTGCTCTGATTAGAAATATATATATGTGTGATATGAGCAATTAAAAAAATTGTTATCGTAGCCCAAGTACATCTTGCATATCAAAGAGACCCCTTTCCTTACCCGCTAGAAATCGGGCGGCACGTAACGCACCCACAGTAAAAGTTGCACGACTGCTAGCCTTATGCGAAATCTCAATTCGTTCTCCAGTACCTGCAAAAAGAGCCGTGTGATCACCAATTATGTCTCCGCCACGTACGGTAGCAAATCCAATAGTTGAGGATATACGCTCGCCTGTGACTCCCTCCCGCCCATACACAGCAACTTCTGAAAGATCTCTTCCAAGTGCCCGTGCCACTATTTCGCCCATGTGTAATGCGGTACCTGATGGGGCGTCTACTTTATGGCGATGATGGGCTTCGATGATCTCAATATCGTAACCTTCACTTAGTACTTTGGCGGCCATATCCAAAAGTTTGAAAGTAACGTTTATACCCACACTCATGTTAGGCGCTACTACGAGTGCAATATCTCTCGATGCTACCTTGAGCACCTCTTTTTGTTCCACTGAAAAACCAGTTGTCCCAATTACCATTTTCACTCCCTCAGCACGACAAATAGAAAGATGCTTAATTGTTCCTTCAGGTCGGGTGAAGTCAATCAGAACATCACAGCCAGGAAGCGCGTCAGAAAGATTATCAGTAATAGCAACACTACAGGGGACACCAATTAACTCGCCCACATCCTTTGCAAGATAAGGATTTCCAGTCCGCTCTAGAGCCGCAGACAAATGCAAGTC
>SPBV01000314.1 GCA_004525885.1 Nitrosomonadales bacterium | reverse complement strand
GTATAAATTTCTAAAACGCTAGCAGTATTCGTCTACGCTTGCAGCAGTGCCTGTAATTTCCTCCCAAATCTTTTCACATCGTCCTCCGTAGTATCAAAGGAACACATCAAACGCACCTCCGAAATACGATCATTCCAGATGTAAAAAAATTGTTCCTGCTGTAATTCAGGAATTATGTGTGCTGGCAATTTCACAAAAATTCCATTGGCATCAACAGACTGCGTGATCTCTGCGTTGTTAACCTTTCTAATTTCTTTCTCCAAGAGTTTGGCCATCCTATTCGCATGTTCTGCATTCTTTTTCCAAAGATCATTGCTTAACAACGCGTCAAACTGTGCTCCGATAAATCTCATCTTAGAGTGCAATTGCATGCCCTGCTTTCGCCTGTATTTGAAATCAGCAGCAAGTTTTGGATCAAAGAATAAGATAGCCTCACCAAACATCATCCCGTTTTTTGTACCCCCAAATGAAAGTACGTCAACGCCTGCATCTCTTGTGAAGCGACGAAATTCTTCCTGCAGACTAACCGATGCATTTGAGATTCTTGAGCCGTCCATGTGCAGAAAGAGATTATGCTTCTTGGCTACTTTGGAAATAGCTTCTATTTCAGACGTGGAATAAACGGTGGCAAATTCCGTGGATTGAGATATGGAGATAACTTTCACCTGGGGATGGTGCTGATCATCGACCCTTTGAATCCTGTCTTCGATTTCGGCAGGGTAAAGTTTGCCATCTTTTGTGGGTATGGAAATAAGTTTACACCCTATGAATTTTTCAGGGGCTGTAGATTCATCTACATTGATGTGTGCAAGATCTGTGCAAATAATGGCATGGTAGGATTGCGCAAGCGCACTTAACCCCAATACATTAGCACCAGTACCATTATAGGCAAAGTAGACTTCAATATCATCGCCAAAATAATCTTTGAATTTTATGATTGCCTTTTCAGTATACTCGTCGGCGCCATAAGAACCAATGTGGCCTTGGTTAGCCAGGTGAAGGGCTTCCATAATCTCAGGATGAACCCCGGCATAATTGTCACTGGCAAAGGTATGCTTCATTTCGTGTCAATTCAGTTGTTGAACAGCCAAAGAACCTTAATTTAGCCGTATATTTCAAAAACAATCATAGAAACATGGTAAACATTCTCGTGCCAACAGATCTTTCAGATCTTTCAAAGGTAGCCCTTCAATACGCCATTAAAATTGCGAATAAACTTGATGGAACGATTACCCTATTGCATGTCATAAACATAATACAGCCCACTCGGGCTACGATGCGGCTTAGGTTAAACGCATTGGAGCAGGAATTGCTGGATATTGCAAGGGAAGATTTGGAGGCGCTTTTGAAAGAGGTTTCGAAGCATGTGAAAACTACGGAGCCAATAAAGGTTAGAATTGTGAAAGGTGCCTCGTTCAATGATACCGTTAAACGGGAAGCGAAGAAACTCCGTACTGGCTTGATTGTCATGGGAACACGTGGTGCGAGTGGATTGAAGAAATACGTGCTCGGTAGTAATACTGCATCAGTAATAGAAGTTAGTCATGTGCCTGTATTGGCTGTACCAGAGCTTGGTGATTTTAAGCATTTCAAGAATGTAGTTTATGCCACTGATTTAAAATACATTGAAAATGAACTGAAGATATTGATTCCTTATCTGGAGAGGTTTGATTCGACTGTCCATCTTATTCACATTGCCTCAACGCTGAAAGAGGTAGCTGCGGTAGAAAAGAGGATCGAAAGTGTGGTAGAACGCTGTGGGTTCAAGAACGTTATCTTCCGCGTTATGGTAAACAAGAAAATAGACGAGGCTATTGATCATTATGTTGGAGTGATTAAGGCCGACTTGCTGACTATGTTTACACACGACGCGAGCTTCTATGAAAAACTATTTAACCGTAGTATTACCCGGAAAATGGCTTTTCAAAGCAAGGTGCCGTTGCTGGCGTTTAAGCAACGTGGATAATCAACCTTAGAATTCAGCGTTACCCGGGTAACGGGGGAAGGGTATTACATCCCGTATATTGGTCATGCCGGTAACAAACTGGATCAGCCGTTCAAATCCCAATCCACATCCACTGTGTGGTGCTGAACCAAATTTTCGCAATTCAAGATACCACCATAAATCTTCTTCCGGAAGGTTCAACTCATGAACCCGTGCAAGTATCCTGTCGTATCGTTCTTCTCGCTGCGAACCACCAATTATTTCGCCGATGCCCGGGAAGAGTACATCCATCGCGGCAACCGTTTT
>SPBV01000189.1 GCA_004525885.1 Nitrosomonadales bacterium | reverse complement strand
TCTATTCCACCTGCAGTAGCTATAAGTCCATAAGCGCCATGTACTTCGGTAGAAGCTCCGATTATCATGTTAGGAGAAACGCCATCCATCATATCTGGATTCCCAGCCTTGCCGATACCGACAATTTTGCCATCTTTTATACCAATATCAGCTTTTTCAATTCCCCAGTGATCAATAATAATTGCACCGGTAATCACTAAATCTAGAACACCTTGATCTCTTGTTGCGGTTGAAGATTGACCCATTCCATCACGAATACTTTTCCCGCCACCAAACTTTGATTCATCTCCATAGGAATTATGGTCCTTCTCTATTTCGATAAAAATATCTGTGTCTCCCAAGCGTACTTTGTCACCTGTCGTTGGCCCAAATAAATTAGCATAGTTCTTTTTACTTATTGTCAGGCTCATAATTATTTATCCTTAAAGTTTTTACTTTTCAGAAGCTGCATTGATGCCTTTTTATTAACTTCTTGTGTTGTGCTACCGTTCACAAGATCATTGTGGCCAAAGGCAGAATGGGATCCTCCAATTTCCACAAGCTCTACTTCTTTTTCTTCACCTGGTTCGAAACGAGTAGCAGTGCTTGCTGGGATATTTAAACGCATACCAAAGGCATTTTCTCGGCTAAAACTAATCGCTCTGTTTATTTCAAAAAAATGAAAATGGGATCCAATTTGAACCGGTCGGTCTCCAGTATTTGTAACTTTAATTTTTACCGTTTTACGGCCGGCATTACATACAATATTGCCTTCCCCTACCTTAATTTCACCTGGTATCATGACTTTCTTCTCCTGTATTAACAAACGAGATGATGCAGTGTCACTAATTTATTTCTGGGAAAGCGGCCTGATCCCTATACTGCTAAACATTCATACAACGTTTTTAACTCATTTTACTGGCAAGGGTCGCAATGTTTAATTATGCCGATCACACAGTAAATTTACTGTGTATATCTTTTTAGTAACCTATTGGATTAGCGTAGCAAAGCATAGGTTTCCTGTCAATGGAAGACCTTATTTTACCCAGGATCTATTCTTTATAGAAAAATGATCTGATAAATCAGATATATTATCTTAGTCCATATTGAATATCATTATGTCTATTCAATAAAAATGTAATCCACCATGTAAACATGGAGTGTATGCCAAGTTGAAGCTACTGAGACTGGAGAATAATATGCAATATTGAAATTAGATTATTAAGAATAATGACTTATCATATAAAAAAGAAATACTTGAGTAAAACCTTTTAATTCAATAAATTACATTGACTCCTAAGATCCTTTCTGTCATTGACGAATATGGGTGTCTTTGTATGAATATGCAGATAATAGATAATAATTGTTGAATCCTTGAAGTAGTCGGTCTATATTTATCTTGTCATTCATTTATCAAACAGGGGTTATCATGACTTTACGCCTAGGCGATGTCGCACCAGATTTTGAACAAAATTCTTCAATTGGCAGGATCAAATTTCATGAATGGACAGGAGACTATTGGACAGTGCTATTTTCTCATCCGGCTGATTTCACACCTGTTTGCACAACCGAACTTGGGTTAACTGCAAAACTCAAATCTGAGTTTGACAGACGAAATGTAAAGGCGATTGGATTATCAGTTGATCCTGTAGATAAGCATGTAGAGTGGATCAAGGATATTGAAGAGACTCAAAATACTAAGGTCAGTTTTCCAATCATCGCAGATGTGGATAGAAAGGTCGCAACCTTGTTCGATATGATTCACCCTAATCAGTCGGATACTATGACAGTGCGTTCACTTTTCATTATCGACCCAAAGAAGAAAATACGGCTTATTATCATTTATCCAATGAGTACTGGGCGCAACTTTGACGAAGTATTGCGTGTTATAGACGCACTACAATTGACTGATAATTACTCAGTAGCTACTCCCGGGAACTGGCGTGATGGTGATGATGTAATCATCCCATTGACAATTCAGGACGAAGAAGTTATCAAAAAGAAATATCCGAAAGGATACAACGCTCCTCGTCCATATTTACGTATAACGCCGCAACCGAATAAATAACCAAGTACCAGTCTTACGGTTCTTGATTATTATTTGTAATTTTTTCTAAGTTATCCGGAGTTATTTTTTATTGGTTCTTCTTTAGTATTCTCGAGTTCGTTAGCGTAAAGATTACGTTTCGACTCGAACCATGCAAGATTCTTATGTAGATTAACTACTTCACCTATGATGATAAGTGTGGGGGGGGTAAGATTTGCAGAGGAAGCTAAATTTGGCAATGTTCCTAACGAGCCAACTAATACGCGCTGAGTATGTGTGGTACCTTGTTGTACAATGGCCGCAGGTGTTCTGGTTGGTAAGCCATGTAAAATTAATTGTTTGCACAAAACAGGCAATCCAAGTAACCCCATGTAAATCACAATAGTTTGGCCTGGTCTCACAAGAGTAGGCCAATCAAGATCCACACTGCCATTTTTTAGATGGCCGGCGACAAAAATACAAGATTGCGCATAATTACGATGGGTAAGAGGAATCCCTGCGTAGGCTGCCACTCCGGAGGCTGCTGTTATGCCCGGGACTACCTGAAATGGAATACCAAAACTGGCTAGCGTCTCAATTTCCTCCCCACCGCGACCAAAAATAAAAGGATCTCCTCCTTTTAATCGTAGAACACGTTTATTTTCTTTCGCCAGCCGTACAAGTAATTCATTGATAGATTCTTGTGACATAGTGTGATTGCTACGTTCTTTTCCTGCATAGATGCGTTGAGCATCCCGGCGTACCATATTAAGTATTTCAGGCGAGACTAGCCGGTCATATACCACGACGTCTGCTTGTTGCATGAGGCGCATAGCTCTAAAGGTTAATAGGTCAGGGTTTCCTGGGCCAGCGCCAACTAAATAAACTTCTCCAACCGGAGCTTCATCAGTTTCACCATGTAGGGAATGCACTAGATAGTCCTGTGCAGCTTGATCTTCTCCAGCGAATACCATTTCAGCGAAGCGACCTTGCAACTCATTCTCCCAAAACATACGGCGTTTTTCGGGGTGAGAAAAATGTTGCCGCACCTGTGCACGGAAATTAGCAGCATAGGTTGCTAAGCGGCCATATGCTTCTGGGATCATGGTTTCCAGGCGTGCTCGAAGTAGTCTTGCAAGTACCGGCGATTTACCACTACTTGAAACTGCAACCAGAATAGGAGAACGGTCAATGATGGAGGGCATAATGAACGAACACAGATCAGGATTGTCCACTACATTGATCGGAATGCGCAGTTTTTTAGCGGCATCAGAAATTTGCTGATTGACTAGGCGGTCATTGGTTGCTGCAATTACTAGCGTCGCGTTGTTAAGATGAGCCGGAGTGAAAGTCTCGGCATAATGGACAAAAATACCTTGTCGTAGTTGCTCAAGTGATTCTGTATCAAGTTCCGGTGCAATTACAGTGATGCGAGCCCCTGCACGTGATAGAAGATCGATTTTGCGAGCGGCAACTTTCCCTCCACCGATTACAAGACAGTTACGGTTCCTAATGTCGATGAAAATGGGTAGAAAATCCATAAACTATCCTGATATCTATCTTGCTGAGCAAACTAGCTTGATCGGCCTGAGTGTATACCGTAGTTAATCCAACTTCTGTAATAGTTTATTTAGTTTTTCCAATGTCGAGCTAAAACCAGATAAACGATCTTTTTCTTGCGTGACTATTTGTGTTGGCGCATGCCCGACAAAGCCAGGATTAGCAAGTTTGGTTTCTGATCTTGCGATCTCCAATTTAATGCGTGAGATTTCTTTTCCTATGCGCTCACGCTCCTTAGCTACATCTATTTCTATTTTCAGCATAAGTTTGAATTCACCTATGACTGCTACTGGCGCATCTGCATCTGGCAACTCAGCTTGCATAATTTCTACATTTGATAGCTTAATCAGTGCCGTCAAATAGGGGGAGAATTCAG
>SPBV01000046.1 GCA_004525885.1 Nitrosomonadales bacterium | reverse complement strand
ATTTATCCGCAGGCAGAAGAGTCGCATCGAATTAAGCTAGAAGCTTTTCTAAATCTTTATACCGAGGGTATGTCCCCGGACATGTCTGCTACCGTATCTTCTTTGTGGCATGCATGGAACGGTGATGGCCAGATCATAAATACATGGCCTACTTTTGCTACTCAGTTAATTACATTGACCCAGCATGGTAAAAAATGGATTAGGCAGTTACACCCTATAGGGGATCTTGTATCCAATCTGGTAAAGTTTAGTAGGAAAGATCAGATATAATTTTAGACCTATAAAATAAAGAATTATTATTGTGAATTTTATCAAGCAATCCTTTCTAGATTTTAATTATCAGGATGAAATATGAAAACAGCAATGGAACTTCGTGCGGGTAACGTCGCGATGGTCGACAATGTCCCAATGGTTGTACAGAAATGTGAATTTACTAAATCTGGTCGGAACGCCTCTGTGGTTAGAATGAAATTGAAGAATCTACTTTCTAGTACAGTAACAGAGGTAGTGTACAAAGCAGATGAAAAATTTGATATGGCTGTACTTGATTACAAAAATTGCTCCTATTCTTATTATGCAGATCCTCTGTACGTATTTATGGACAGTGAATACAATCAAATTGAAGTCGAAGCAGATAGCATGTCTGAGGTAATGAATTATTTGATCGACGGCATGGAAGACACTTGTAAATTGACGTTTTACAACGGTAAGGTGATTTCGGTTGAGCTCCCAACCACAGTCGTTCGTGAGGTTGAATATACTGAGCCTGCTGTACGCGGAGATACTTCTGGCAAGATAATGAAGCCGGCTCATCTGAAGGGCACTTCTTATCAGGTTCAGGTTGCTGCTTTCGTTGAGATTGGCGACATGATTGAGATTGATACTCGTACTAACGAGTTCAAGAAGCGCGCTTGATCATTGTTGGAGCTCTTTGGTAAATAGTACAAGTTGACCACATTAGTTCCGAAAAATGATCTGATGCAACCACTTCCCTACTGGCGTCTTTCAGGCTTTTATTTCTTTCATTTCGCATTTATCGGCGCATTCGCTCCATATTGGAGCCTTTATCTTAAGTCTCTCTCCTTTAGCGCGCTTCAGGTTGGCGTGCTGATGTCTTTATTGCACGTAACGCGTATCTTTGCTCCCACTGCATGGGGTTGGCTTGCTGATCACACTGGCAAAAGAATGTTAATCGTACAGTTGGCTGCAATTACTGGATTAGTAAGCTACTGCGGTGTTTTTTTTGGTGAGTCATTTTACTGGATGTTTATCGTAATGACTCTGACGAGCTTTTTTTGGAGTGCGTCTCTTCCATTGATCGAGGCAACAACTCTTTCTCATCTAGGAGAGGGCACGGCTAGATATGGGAGTATTCGTTCATGGGGTTCGTTAGGGTTTGTTATTGCGGTGATAGGCATTGGTTATTTATTAGACTCTGCAGAGATCGTGTCGTTATTGTGGTTAGTGTTAGGGTTTAAATTAGGTATTGTAATTTTCTCCTGGCGGATTCCAGAGGCCGAAATAACATCTCATCCCACCGATAGTCTTTCCGTACAACAGATACTTGGACAACCAGGAGTATTGGCTTTTTTCTCTGCCTGTTTGTTAATGGCCTTTGCTCACGGCCCCTATTACACGTTTTATTCGATCTATTTAGTAGAGAATGGATATAGTAAGGGCGCCATCGGCTGGTTTTGGGCAGTTGGTGTGATATGCGAAATTGGTGTGTTTTTCCTTATTCCCAAGGTAATGCACCGGCTCAGCTTAAAGAAGCTCCTTGCTTTTAGTTTTAGTTGTGCGGTAGCTCGATTTTTAATGATAGGTTGGGGAGTAGAATGGCCAATAGTCGTATTGCTGGCACAAGTTCTTCATGCGGCAACATATGGAGCACACCATGTTGCTGCAATGATGGTAGTACACCATTTTTTTCGTGGACGTCATCAAGCAAAAGGGCAGGCATTCTATACAAGTTTTACATTCGGTATCGGGGGGGCGCTAGGCGGAATATTCAGCGGTTATGCTTGGGATTGGTTAGGGCCAGGATTTACATTTAGCATGAGTGCGGCAGCTGCATTGCTAGGTCTGGGATTAATAGCATGGAAAGTAAACATCAAGTAGCGAGTGGGATGAGAAAAGGGTATGTTAAGTATTTCTTATAGTTACATTATGAGATAATTCCACGTTCATTAGGACTTTTTATAGTGCAAACTTTATACGATAAACTCTGGAAAAATCATGTGGTACATGATGGGCCTGGCGATACTGCGCTGCTCTATATTGACCGTCATCTGGTGCATGAAGTTACTAGTCCACAAGCATTTGAATCGCTAAGAATTGCTGGACGTAAACCTTGGCGCCTAGATTCGATTCTTGCAGTAGCCGACCATAATGTGCCAACAACTGAACGTGCTAATGGAATCAGTGACCCGATATCGCGCTTACAAGTTGAGACCCTTGATCGGAATTGTGAGGAATTAGGGATCACTGAATTCAAGATGAATGATCTTCGTCAGGGAATCGTTCATGTAATTGGCCCAGAGCAAGGCGCAACGTTACCAGGCATGACAGTAGTGTGTGGTGACTCACATACTAGTACACATGGTGCATTTGCTTGTCTTGCTTTTGGAATTGGCACATCTGAAGTAGAACATGTGCTTGCAACTCAGTGTTTGTCGATAAAAAAAGCGCTGGAGATGCAAATTTTAGTTGACGGTACGCTCGGTCATGGTGTTACTGCTAAGGATGTTGCGCTTGCTATCATCGGAAAAATTGGTACAGCTGGGGGCACCGGTTATGCCATTGAATTTTCTGGTAGCACGATTTGCGCGCTTTCCATGGAAGGTAGGATGACGCTTTGCAATATGGCAATCGAAGCGGGTGCACGTGCTGGCATGATTGCCGTGGATGACATTACTATCGACTATATTAGTGGGCGACCGCTTGCACCAAAGGGGGATTCATGGGAGAAAGCGGTCACTTATTGGCGTACCCTTAAAAGTGATGAGGGAGTAGAATTTAATCAAATAGTAAAGCTGGATGCAGCAGAAATTAAACCACAAGTGACATGGGGAACGTCGCCTGAAATGGTCACAACGGTAGACGGTAGAGTTCCCGACCCATTAAAAATTACTGATTCAGTGAAGCGCAATGATATGCAGCGTGCTCTAAAATATATGGGGCTTGCACCCAATATGTTGATCAGTGAAATTTACCTAGATAAGATCTTTATTGGTTCTTGTACTAACGCTCGAATTGAAGATTTACGGGCGGCAGCAGAAGTAGTAAAAGATAGACATATTGCAAAGAACATTAAACTTGCTATGGTCGTTCCAGGTTCTGGTCTAGTGAAGCTTCAGGCAGAGGAGGAAGGGTTGGACAAGGTATTCCTTAATGCAGGATTTGAATGGCGTGAACCAGGGTGCTCAATGTGTCTTGCAATGAATGATGACTATCTTTCACCGGGGGAACGCTGTGCCTCTACGTCTAATCGTAATTTTGAAGGACGACAGGGCCCTGCTGGACGTACCCACTTAGTAAGCCCAGCGATGGCAGCAGCAGCAGCAGTAGCTGGACATTTTGTTGATGTACGGAATATATACTAGACGGTGTAAAAGATTTTAATTATTTTTTATAATCGATTTCTTATTCACAGCATAAAATTCAATCTTATTAATTGTTAAGTACTCTAACAAGTGTATAGAGTTATATTAAATGAAGAGAGCAATCTAATTAGTGGAAAAATTTCTTAACTGCAAGGGATTGGTTGTACCCTTAGATCGTGCCAATGTCGACACAGATGCAATTATTCCCAAGCAGTTTTTAAAATCAATTAATCGGTCTGGTTTTGGTCGGTATTTGTTTGATGAGTGGCGTTATCTGGATTATGGTGAACCAGGGATGGAAGTTGCTCAGCGCAAACCAAACCCAGATTTTGTTCTTAATCAGGTACGTTATCAAGGCGCAAGAATTTTACTCACACGTGCAAATTTTGGTTGTGGTTCAAGTCGAGAGCATGCCCCGTGGGCACTTCAGGACTACGGCTTTCAAGTAATAATCGCCCCTAGTTTTGCTGATATCTTTTTTAACAATACCTTTAAGATCGGTTTGCTGCCCATTGTACTTAGTGAAAATATAGTAGATCAGATGTTTCGCGAGGTAAATTTAAATGTAGGCTATTATCTGGTAGTGAACTTGGAGGATCAGACGGTTGTCACACCTAGCGGTGAAACTCACATCTTTGAAGTTGACTCATTTCGCAAAAAAAATCTGTTGAATGGACTAGATGAGATTGAACTAACGTTACAGTATGCGGAGAAGATCAAGGCATTTGAAGACAAGAAGCGTATTGAGCAGCCATGGTTATTTACGTAGTAGGTATTTTATCTATTTGAATTACTAGATTATAAAAGGTTTTATGAAAATTGCGGTTTTACCTGGTGATGGCATTGGTCCTGAGATTGTTTCTCAAGCAGTGCGCGTACTAGAATCACTAACGAGTGATGGAATGAAATTTGAGATGGAGACAGCTTTATTGGGAGGATGTGCAGTTGATGCAACCGGTAATCCGTTTCCAGAGGCAACCCGTAAACTTGTTGCGGAAGCTGATGCTATTTTGTTGGGAGCGGTAGGCGGTTCGCAGTATGACAAACTTCCGCGTGACCAGCGTCCAGAACAGGGCTTACTGTCTATCCGCAAAGACTTGAATCTATTTGCCAATTTGCGCCCAGTGGTACTTTATTCAGAGCTAGTGAATGCTTCAACACTGAAACCTGAAGTGATCTCTGGTCTAGATATTCTGATCATTCGTGAGCTGACTGGGGACATATATTTTGGCGAGCCGCGTGGCATTAAATTACATGATGGCCAACGTCTGGGATTTAATACCATGATCTATAGAGAGGCTGAAATATATAGAATTGCCCATGTTGCTTTCCAGATAGCGCGTAAACGTGACCGAAAGCTTTGCTCAGTGGATAAAATGAACGTACTCGAATGCTCACAACTGTGGCGTGATGTTGTAATAGAGGTTGCCAAGGAATATCCAGATGTGGAACTTTCACACATGTTAGTAGACAATGCTGCAATGCAGCTGGTACTTAATCCTAAACAGTTTGACGTAATAGTTACAGGCAATATGTTTGGTGATATTTTGTCAGATGAAGCTTCAATGCTCACTGGTTCCATTGGAATGCTACCATCAGCTTCTCTGGACGATAAAAGTAAGGGATTATATGAACCAATACATGGTTCGGCTCCAGATATAGCAGGTAAAAACATCGCCAATCCATTGGCAACTATCTTGTCTACAGCGATGATGTTGCGCTACACTTTCAATCAGGAAGAAGCGGCAGTGCGTATAGAGAACTCAGTAAAGAAGGTACTGGCTCAAAATTATCGTACTAGTGATATTTGCCAGCCGGGAATGAAAGAAATTGGCACTACAGAAATGGGTGATGCGATTTTGAAGAATTTATAGGTGCAGAAGTATAGATTTTTTATGTGTTGCTCATGTTTTTTATTTTGTCTAATTCTTGAAAAAAAGGAGTTTGAATGAAGCGGGTAGGTTTTATTGGCTGGCGTGGTATGGTTGGATCTGTACTAATGCAGCGGATGCTAGAGGAAAAAGACTTTGCACTGGTAGAGCCAGAATTTTTTACTACTTCTCAGCTAGGTGGTAATGGTCCAGATGTTGGTAAGGAAATTTTGCCGCTTAAAGATGCGTACAATATCGATGAGTTAAAGGGGATGGATATCATCATTTCCTGTCAAGGGGGAGATTACACCACTAAGGTCTACAAAAAATTACGTCAAGCAGGGTGGAGGGGTTATTGGATTGATGCTGCTTCTACACTGCGGATGGAGCAGGGTGCCGTAATTATACTTGACCCGGTAAATTTACCGGTTATCAAACAGGCGGTACACGATGGAGAAAAGAATTATATTGGCGGAAATTGTACGGTGAGTTTGATGTTAATGGCAGTTGGAGGGTTGTTTAAAAATAATCTAGTAGATTGGATGAGTGCCATGACTTATCAAGCGGCCTCTGGCGCGGGCGCCCAGAACATGCGTGAATTATTAATGCAGATGGGTGAGGCTCACCGTGTGGCAGAGAAACTATTGGACGATCCGGCTTCTAGTATATTGGATATTGACCGAAAGGTAGCAGGAACCTTGCGAGATGAAGATTTTCCTACTAAGAATTTTGGTGTTCCACTTGCAGGAAGTTTGATCCCATGGATAGACAGAGATCTTGGTAACGGTCAGAGTCGTGAAGAGTGGAAGGCTCAGGCTGAAACCAACAAAATCATGGGGAGTACTAATCAGGTGGTCCCGGTTGATGGGATTTGTGTTCGTGTCGGTTCGATGCGTTGTCACAGTCAGGCACTAACCATAAAATTGAACAAGGATGTTCCTCTAGACGAAATTGAGGATATTCTTGCTGAGTCAAACAGCTGGGTCCGTGTTGTTCCTAATGAGCGAGAATGTACGCTAAAGGAACTGACTCCAGCTGCTGTAACGGGGACATTATCTATACCAGTGGGACGATTACGAAAGCTTACAATGGGCGAAGATTATTTATCTGCATTCACGGTAGGAGATCAGTTGCTTTGGGGTGCTGCAGAGCCACTGCGCAGAATGCTGAGAATTTTGGTAGAAGATTAGAACCAAGATAAACACTAATATTGAAATTTATCTGAATTTTCCTAAGTAATAGTTACTTTTATGCCGTAAATAGAATATTAATTAAAAAAAGTAATCGTTTTGTTTTTTTGTAACAGGTCAAGTTTGACTTGAATCGATAACTATATGATGTTACTATATTTCTTCTTCTTCTCTAGAATCTGAGGGTACTAAAGTGATCCAATCTATTATTAGAGTATTTTTGTTTCTGATTGCATTGGTATCGCCCTTTTCCGCCCAGGCAACAGGCTTGGGAAATCTTACCCTCAATTCTTATCTAGGTCAGCCATTTAAGGCTGAAATCGATATTGTCTCAGTAAAAGATGAAGATATTCCTTCCTTAGTGGCAAGCCTTGCTTCGCGTGATGCTTTCCGTCAGGCAAATGTTGATTATGCGCCTTTTTTATTCACATTTGTAATCAGCGTTGAAAATCGTGCGAACGGTCAGCCTTACGTTAAGGTTACTTCTCCACAACGTGTTGTTGAGCCATTCTTAAGCATGTTAATCGAACTGAATTGGTCATCAGGACGTTTAGTTCGGGAATATACGATACTACTTGATCCACCAGAGGATGCGCTTCAGCCAGCGCCACCAATAATGGAGGTCGAGCCGGTTGTACCAAGTTCTGTCAAGCCTGAACCAGCGACAGCTGAACAACCAGATTCCATAATTGTTGAGGATGTAGTCATCAGCGACGAAGAACCAATAGTAAAAGCAGTACCAGTACTAGTACCAGAGGCAGTACCAGAAAAAGAAACGGACCCAGCAAAAAAATCTAGCACCACTACCTATGGTCCGGTAAAAAGTGGGGACACCCTGATCAAGATTGCACTAAAGGTTGCTCCTCCCCATGTACAGCTAAATCAGATGCTTATCGCGGTGCATCGTGCAAATCGTGAGGCTTTTACTGGCAATAATATAAATCGGCTTAAGGCGGGTCCTATATTACGGATACCGGATGCGAATGAAATTGCAACCATTTCTTCAGATGTGGCAGACAAAGAAGTAAAAATGCAGACAGCTAATTGGGAGGCCTACCGGCAGAAATTAGCTGCAAATGTAGCTTCTGTTGCTTCTGCAAGCGAAGAGTTAGCGCACACGGCAACTGGCAAGATTTCTACTAAAATCGAAAATCTTGCTGAAGCTGTCAAAAAACCTTCTAAAGGAGATCTGAATATTTCCAAGGGAGAGGGGTTAGAAGGAAGTCAGGGCGAAAATACTACGAGTGGTGCTCAGGATAAAATCCGTGCTTTGGAAGAAAGCGCCACCGCTAAAGAAAAAGCATTAGATGAAGCTAATGAGCGTGTAGCGATGCTTGAGAAGATTGTTGAGAAACTGAATCAGTCGCTGAAATTAAAGAATGCCGATATGGAAAGGCTAAAGCAGGCAGAAGGTATATTGCCAGATGCTGTGCATCCCCCAGAAATGATAGTGGAGGAGCCTCCTGAGGTTGATGAAGCACCTTCTGTAGAAAGTGAGGAGTCAAGTCCATCTGTAGAAAGCGAGGAGTCAAGTCCAACTATAGAGCCGGAAGATGCACCAAGCCCTAAAGAATCTTCGTCGACACCTCAAATTAAACCGGCTGCTCCGGTTCCCGCGGTAGTTGTAGAGAGCCCTCCTATGCTTGATGGAGTAATGGAAAGCATGGGGCCCATAATTGATAGTATGATGGAGAACATCGAATATGTAGGTGCGGCACTTCTGCTTCTCTTGATAGGGATATTTGCGATAAATCGGAAAAAAAAAGCATCAGTTGATGATGACTCAGATGTAGAACCTCCTACTATTTCAGATCCACCGCCAATAGACGGACCTGACATAGGAACTAAACAAGCAGATGAGTATGACCCGGTTGCCGAGGCCGGGCAATATCTTGACCATGGACGCTATGTCCAAGCAGAGAAGATTCTCAAGGATGCCCTAGTAAAAGATCAAAGTAATCCTGAAATATTAGCCAAGTTACTTGAGGTGCACGCTCTACGTAAAAATAAATCCGCATTTGAGACTGCTGCACGTAAGCTATGGACTGTGTCACCTACGGGGATACTGTGGGAAAGAGCAACTAAATTAGGGCTTAGTATTGATCCAGAGAACCCTTTTTATGGCGGTTCAGTCGCGTCGCCATCGAGTTCAGATCAAACAAATAATACGGTACCAAACGAAGGCCTTGCGCATACAGAGGTATCTGAGGAAGTCTCTAGTGTAAATTTCGACCTTGATAAGGTGCCAGAGTATAAACCGGAAACTTCAGAAATAGTGAATGAACCTGATTTTGAAATTGAGTTTACTAGTTTAGGAGAGAATGTAGGTGGTTATGAGAGTGCTGTTACGGGCATAGGTTTCCCAGGTGTGTCTGAACCTGAAGAGCCTGCAACTAAATTTGTGCCAGGATTGCCAGAGGCCGATTTAGCTGATATAAATTTAAACATAGATGATACGGTACCGCCAACTGCACCAGTAGATACGCAACCAGTTGAAAAGAGTGCCCAATGGTATGAAATCGCTACTAAGATTGATTTGGCTAGAGCTTATCAGGAGATGGGTGATAATGACGGGGCTAAAGAAATTCTCCAGGAGGTTGAAATAGATGGAGACTCCGAGCAGCAGAAAAGCGCAAGAGTCATATTGGACAGCCTGTAGGGTAGTTGTTGTTATTAGGTGTTGTAATTGTTGTATGTATTGGCCCGTCAATTAATTAACAGTGGTTTCTCGTGGGATGTTTTTACGGGAATTCATATGTTCAGCTCACACGTTGATTCCTCTAAAATTTTATCCTTAGCCATTTTGGCCCTAAACCGAATCATTCTAGTAATAATGGTATCAGCCAGTGAGAATTGTTCTGGGATTGGAGTACGATGGTAGTTATTTCTGTGGTTGGCAGAGTCAGCCTTCTGGTTGTTCAATTCAGGATGCACTAGAAGCGGCACTTTCAAAAATCGCTCATAGTAGTATTCAGGTGATCACAGCAGGCCGTACCGACGCAGGTGTTCATGCTACGTATCAAGTTGTACATTTTGACACGCATGCGCAGCGCCCACTTGGCGCCTGGGTGCGAGGGGTAAATGCATTATTGCCTAATAGCATAGCGGTGCTGTGGGTATCAAAATCTTCAGATAGTTTTCATGCCCGCTATAGTGCT
Organism: Nitrosomonadales bacterium; assembly: GCA_004525885.1. Classification (GTDB taxonomy): domain Bacteria; phylum Pseudomonadota; class Gammaproteobacteria; order Burkholderiales; family Nitrosomonadaceae; genus BJGV01. The sequence continues at coordinate 841 of SPBV01000046.1, read as the reverse complement.
AGAGAGCGTTGTTATCTCTATTTATTGCTTAATCATCCAGTACGCCCCGCACTATATCATGGTAAGGTTGGGTGGTTTTATTTGCCTCTCAATATTGAACGTATGCGTGACGCTGCACAAATATTACTGGGTGAGCATGATTTCAGTGCTTTTCGGGCTTCAGAGTGCCAAGCTAAATCACCAGTACGCAATGTGACCAAATTGGAAATTAGCCAGCAAGGCGATATTATCGCATTTGAGATACGTGCTAATGCATTTTTACAGCATATGGTGCGCAATATAATTGGATCATTAGTATATGTAGGGAAGGGAAAATACCCTCCTCAATGGATAGGAGAGCTCTTAAGGGATTGTGACAGGACTTATGCGGCACCGACTTTCTCTGCGGCAGGGTTATATTTAGGTGGGATCACTTATGATTCGAAATGGAAATTACCGCGTTTTATTGAGCCGCCTCTTACAGCGATTTTACCAAGAATATCTAGGTCGAGTAAAAATTAATTCACGAATAATACAGGCATACCTAGGTGATGATCCCTTAGGGCAATATAAATCTTTCATGCGTCATATGAAAATCTTTTCTACATTTGTCCGTCTTTATGTTTATAGTGAACTACGCTTATGCCTGTCAGAGTAAAAATCTGCGGCATCACCCGTGTTGAAGATGCATTAACGGCTGTACAATTGGGTGCATATGCCATTGGTTTTGTATTTTGGACAGAGAGCGCTCGCTATGTTGATCCACATGTAGCCCATAAGATTGTTATGGCATTACCACCGTTCGTAAGCGTGGTGGGAGTATATGTTAATCCTAGTCCTGAATGGGTGGAAGAGACATGCT
>SPBV01000277.1 GCA_004525885.1 Nitrosomonadales bacterium | reverse complement strand
TTGTCACAACCTTGAGTAGTTGCGCTACTACGCGCTGGGAGCACCCTACAAAGAAGCAAACAAGCAGCTATTTAGATTCGTTACATTGTAAGCAAGATGCCAAACTATATGCCGGTGAAACCGGATATTCTCATGATCAAACATTTATTAAAAGTGAGTCTGATAAGTGCATGATTGGGAAGTATGGGTGGATGAAAAAAAAAGATTACCCGCTCCGCTATTATCTTCCATTTCCTTTTAATCTCTTAACAACCTACCTTTAATTTACTATTTTTTTGATTAGGGCGTGAACAGGATATTTACTAGAATGAGAGACTTAGAAGGTATTAGGGGATTTTGAAGTGCCGTTCATGCTAGCCTTCCTTACTTTCCACCACCATCCAGCAATTGGAAGAAGAATAGCTCCCCACCATAACCAGCCCAAGGTGGATAAACTTACATTATCTCTTATCACAGAGACCACGTTACGGTCTTCTACTTTAGCAGGCTCTTCAACTATAACTGGAGGGGTCTGTATAGCCTCTGGCAATAGACTTTCTGCCCGCACCTGTGTGCTTGCCATAGTGGAATTTCTTAACTCTAGCAAGCGTTGCAGTCCCTCTATATTTTCTTCAAGTGCCGTAATACGTTGATTAATATCATTTAACGACTTTTTGTTTGCTATAGAGTCCTCTTTTATAAACTCAATACGCTCGTTGGCTTGACTTAATTTTTTCTCACTAACGATAGCGCTCTCCTCCATAGAGTAAATTTTATCCTGGATACTAATTGTACCTTCACTACTACTTCTTCCTTCTAGCCCTTCTCCTTTAGAAATCTTCAGCAGCCCTTCAGATAATTTTCCGGCCGCTTCAGTATTGCTTTCAACCGTAGCAGTAGTGATTCTACCAGCTTCCGTTTGTGCTAACTCTTCACTTGCAGAAGCAGCAGAGGCTGTATTTGCAGCTAGTTTATGCCGGTAGGCCTCCCAATTATCCGTCTGCATTTTTATTTCTTTGTCTGCTACATTTGGAGAAATAGTTACAATTTCGCTCTTATCCGGTACTTGTAATATGGAACCCACCTTAAGCCGATTCATATTATTGTCAGCAAAAGCTTCACGATTTGCACGATGCACCGCGATAAGCATCTGATTTAGCTGTACATGGGGAGGAGAAACCTTTAGTGCAATCTTGATCAGGGTGTCCCCACTTTTTACCGGACCATAGGTAGTGGTGCTAGATATTTTTGCTGGGTCCGTTTCTTTTTCTGGTACTGCCTCTGGTACTAGTACTGGTACTGCTTTTACTATTGGTTCTTCGTCGCTGATGACTACATCCTCAACAATTATGGAATCCGGTTGTTCAGCTGTCGCTGGTTCAGGCTTGACAGAATTTGGTACAACCGGCTCGACCTCCATTATTGGTGGCGCTGGCTGAAGCGCATCCTCTGGTGGATCAAGTAGCACCATATATTCCCGAACTAAACGTCCTGATGACCAATTCAGTTCGATTAGCATACTGAAAGATGGGTCAACGAACGGTTGTGGAGAAGTAATTTTAACGTAAGGCTGTCCATTAACACGATTTTGCACACTGAATTCGAAAGTACTCAGAAAAGGCGCGTAATCAACATTAGCCAGATGGAAGGTGTCACGCGAAGTAAGACTCGCCATTAAAGATAGGCTATCTTCTTTTTTTACAGAAACAAGATCAATTTCAGCCTTAAATGGCTGCCCTAGATAAGAATTGAGCGTAAGTTTCCCTAACCCAGCTGCATAGGAGGCAAAAGGTAGCGCCAATACAACCAGAAATAAATACGCTCTAATAATAGACCTGTACACTGTTTAGTACCTATTACTCTATTTCCTAAAATTTTCTCAACATACGATCCCTAATAATTAGCAATTAGGAGCTTGGGGTCATATAAAAACGCCATTTCTATACTAGGGGAATATTTAGACTGTCATGAAAAATAACATTGATGGATTCTGAACCTCTTTCAATGCCTTGTCATTATTATAAGGGGGTTTCTGACATACATTCGTTTTAAGCCACCTACAGCCTTTCAAAATAGATAGAAAATAACTATGGAATGTGTGCCAATCAATTTGATGTCTGCTAAATAAATGAATAAATTTTAATGAAAATATGACACTCATTTATGTATCAATAAAAACCTACATATATTGTTCTTCTGGAATTATTAAACTTTCTTGCATGGCATAAAGTACGCTGTACTTATTTACAGCAGGAATCTTGCAATAGGCAATAGGCAATAGGCAATAGGCAATAGGCAATAGGATATATTACTAGCTTTTCTACACATATTTTACTTTTAAGATACCAACAAACATACCAACAGATTGATAGTAGTTGAGATATCTAAAACATGTAATTTATTACCATTCTTTCTATTTATGTGTCTGTAATTGTTCTATGGCTAAATTATATTAGGCCAATTATGAATGTGATTATTCTGAAATTAATGTTGATTATCTAGTTATGATTAGTTTTTATTTAATTGTGACGACAGGTCAGTGGGGTGGTCTTCCCTGCAATCATTTGAAAGAACCTCAACAAGCCTTACGAGCGCTAATCTTAGCTGACCTTGATCCGCATCCGCCAATCCGGTCTTTATTTTTGTAGCCAATTCATCAGCTGTT
>SPBV01000079.1 GCA_004525885.1 Nitrosomonadales bacterium | reverse complement strand
GTTATAAAGCCCGTGTAATTATGGCGTATATTCTAAATAAACAAACAATCAATCAATCAATTATTAAAATATTCAGTTCATTGTTCGCCTAAGTTGCCGCGTAAATGCGGGCAAAACCTATTTAAGAAGATCAAACTCTTCTCATAAGCTTGATTAAGTCAAACTCTTAAGGAAAATTTTGATTTCAGATTCTCGAAACCAATAGTCATCAGGCAATAATCACAAATTGTGCAATGCAGATGTTAACCAGTCGTGCAAACAATTGCAACGCGAATTTCTTCCAATATAAAAATACCTCGCGTGTTTTATTTACACCGAACTCTAGCAAAGAGAGCAAAAAATAGTATTTTAAAAACAAGTTACTAAGGTTCTTTGAGGTATGAGTATTTATAATTTTTATTAGTTGGAAGTGTTATCAGTATAATTTAATTGCGCCTTATATTGAATTGAAAGTACATCACAAGCGAACCCTTGAACGAAGCGTAGAGACAACATTTTACAGGCAAAAGTTCCGCATTAATAAAGTCATCATATTGTTACAAGGGGGCGAGGAATCAATATAAAATCATGTTCTTTGAATCTCCACACGATTCCCGACCGATGATGGTAAAATCTAGGTTCTAACAATTCCACGGTGTCTATACCCCCATGTTTTCCTCGAAGCAAACAATTGAAAGCATTGATCCGGATTTATGGCGGGCAATTAAAAGTGAAATTCAGCGTCAAGAAGACCATATCGAATTAATTGCCTCAGAGAACTATGCCAGCCCCGCTGTTATGCAGGCGCAAGGGTCTGTGTTGACCAATAAGTATGCTGAAGGCTATCCTGGTAAACGTTATTACGGTGGTTGTGAGTATGTGGATCTGGTCGAGCAGTATGCGATAGACCGGGCGAGATCACTGTTTGCAGCAGAGTATGTCATTGTCCAGCCACACTCTGGTTCGCAGGCTAACGCAGCCGTTTATTTATCTGTTTTGAAACCAGGAGATACTCTTCTTGGTATGTCCCTTGCTCATGGCGGACATTTGACCCACGGAGCGTCAGTTAATTTTAGCGGTAAAATTTTTAACTCTGTCGCATATGGTCTTAATCCCGAAACCGAGGAACTTGATTACAATGAGGTAGAACGGTTGGCACATGAACACAAGCCGAAAATGATCGTTGCTGGCGCTTCTGCCTATTCTCTAGTGATAAACTGGAAGTCTTTTCGCGAGATCGCTGATGATGTGGGGGCCTTCCTATTTGTGGACATGGCTCATTATGCAGGACTCGTGGCCGCAGGGTTTTATCCTAATCCTGTTGGCATTGCAGATTTTGTTACTAGCACCACCCACAAAACATTACGTGGGCCACGTGGTGGAATTATTATGGCCAAGCCTGAACATGAAAAAGCACTTAACTCAGCAATCTTTCCACAGACCCAAGGCGGACCCATGATGCATGTGATTGCAGCTAAGGCGGTTGCTTTTAAGGAGGCCGCTAGTAAAGAATTCAAGGATTATCAGGAGCAAGTAATCGACAATGCGCGCGTAATGACCAAAGTGTTAAATGAGCGTGGCTTGCGTATTGTCTCCGGGCGCACTGATTGCCATATGTTTCTGGTGGATCTTCAGGCGAAAAACCTTACTGGCAGGCAAGCGGAGGAATCGTTGGGGCATGCGCACATTACGGTAAACAAAAACGCTATTCCTAACGATCCACAAAAACCATTTGTTACTAGTGGTATCCGCATAGGTACGCCAGCAGTTACCACGCGTGGCTTCAAAGAAATTGAAATAGAACAACTTGCAAATCTGGTCGCCGATGTATTAGATTCACCTGCTGACAATGAGGTTTTACTACGTGTGGCGCATGAAGCGAAAGCCTTGTGCGCTAAGTTTCCAGTTTATGGAACTTGATTACCTGCAGTTAAGTAGCGAGGTTTATTTTCAATTTAACAAATTATTGATAATAGATACGACCCCCTTATTTTTCTGAATTCTGACTCATGAAATGCCCTTTCTGCAATGCCGACGATACAAGCGTGATCGATTCCCGTGTTAGCGAAGAGGGGAATAAAATACGCCGCCGCCGTCGTTGCTTAACCTGCGACAAGCGATTTACTACATATGAAACGGTGGGGTTACGTTTGCCACAAGTAGTGAAGCAAGACGGCGCTCGCTCCGAGTTCAGTCGCGACAAACTTCGTACAGGTTTCATGCGCGCATTACATAAGCGCCCCGTGCCTACCGGAAAGGTAGATGAGGCGGCAGACCGGATTGTACAAATACTCCTGGGCCTAGGAGAGAGGGAGGTACCCTCACGTAAGATTGGCGAAATGGTAATGCGAGAGCTATACAAGCTAGACGAAGTGGCATATATCCGCTTTGCTTCTGTTTATAGAAGCTTCCAGGATGTTGACGACTTTCATGATGCAATCAAGGAAGTACAAAGACCGCGTCGGAAGAAATAAATAAAAATACTGTTATGTTTTCTTCTGACGATCATGCTTACATGTCCCTAGCGTTGCAGCTCGCCGAAAAAGGATTATATAGTACAAGCCCAAATCCCCGCGTGGGCTGTGTGATTGTGCGTGACGGACAGGTAGTCGGTAGTGGGTGGCATGTTTATGCAGGCCAGCCGCATGCTGAGATCAATGCGCTCAATGCTGCCGGAGAGGCAGCACAGGGCGCAACAGTATACCTTACACTAGAACCTTGCAATCATTCCGGACGTACTCGACCTTGCGCTGAAGCGTTGGTCAAAGCTAAAGTTGCCAAGGTGATAATTGCAATGCAAGACCCAAATCATCTAGTGGCTGGAGGTGGGATATCACTGCTGAAACAATCCAAAATTAAAGTACAAAGCGGTTTGATGAAAGAGGAGGCAAAAGAACTTAACATTGGCTTTGTTACTCGAATGACGAACCAGCGCCCTTGGGTACGAATGAAAATTGCCGCAAGCCTTGATGGCAAAATTGCGCTCAACAACGGCATTAGCAGGTGGATAACCGGAGAGGCAGCACGATGTGACGGTCACAAGTTTCGCGCTCGCTCTTGTGCAGTTCTAACAGGGATTGGTACGGTACTTGAAGATGATCCACAACTAACGGCGCGTTTAATTGAGACATCTAGGCAGCCATTGCGGGTTGTCGTAGATAGTCGCCTAGAAACCCCTGTAGCCGCAAAGGTTCTCCAGGGAGAAGGCGAATTGATTTTTACCGCAATCGTTAACGAAGAAAAAATGAACGCATTAAGTAAGGCAGGTGCCCGACCAATTGTGTTACCAGATGAAAAGGGGAATGTGGCTCTAGCAAAGATGATACAGATGCTTGCTGACTTCGAAATCAATGAGGTCTTGATTGAGGCGGGAAGCAAATTGAGCGGCGCATTTATTAGGGCGCAGTTAGTAGATGAACTGGTAATTTACCTTGCACCACACTTAATCGGTAGCTCAGCACTGAGTATGCTGTATCTACCAGAATTAACCGACCTTTCGGAAAAGCACAAACTTAAAATTCGAGATTTACGCATGGTTGGGCAAGATATTCGAATTATCGCTCGACTTTTGTAATTATTTTTAATAAAAACTCTTACAATTCAGTGGTGGCTTTTATTAAGTTTGCGCTGTAATGTGCGGCGATGCATGTTAAGAGTTTTTGCAGTTGCGGAAATGTTACCGTTGTTCTTGATTAAAATGCGTTGAATGTGCTCCCATTCAACCTGGCCGACCGATAGAGCATGTGTATTGATTTGAGCAGAGGGGTCACCTTCGGTACGCCCGAAAGTTGTCATAATTTCATCTGCATCAACAGGCTTGGCAAGGTAATGTATCGCACCAAGTTTAATTGCTTCTACAGCCGTAGTGATACTTGCGTAGCCAGTCAGCATGACGATGCGGGTACCAGGATCCAGCTCTTTTAATTTTTCAACCAAAACCAAACCTGAAGGACCGGGCAATCTCAGATCGATAATTGCATATTCGGGCGCACAAATTTCAGTACACTCCAATGCGTGTTTGACAGAATGTGCACAAGTAACATCAAACCCACGTTTTGTCATTGCGCTTGCAAGAACTTCACAAAAAATTAGGTCATCATCAACGAGTAATAAACTTGGCCGATCATTATCTGAGCCTATTGTTGGAAGCGTGGTCATGTCGTAAGCCGAATCAGGGGCAATATAACTTGGGTACAGGCACCGCCTTCTTCGCGATTAGTCAAACGAACGCTTCCACCATATCGCTCAATATTTGCATTTGCCAAAAATAAGCCAATTCCGAGACCATGTCCTTTTTTACTAGTAAAGAATACTTCTCCTGCGCGTTGTACAGTTTCTTCACTGAGGCCTTTACCAAAATCAAGAATCTCTAGACGCAATTCTTTATTGTCCCAGTCACTTTTGATCTCAATATTGTCTAACGATGCGTCAGCCGCATTATTTAACAGATTTAAAATTGATTGGCCAAGTGGTTGCGTATTAATTATTTGGGGCACAGGATTTGCGCCATTGCAGTAATAAGTAAATTTAACAGTAGGACGCATTAATTTCCATTTATCTAATATTTCTCGCAGAAAAAGATCTACTGTTTGCCCGCTGGCATATTCGGTTCGCGCTTGCCCTGCATCGGCAAGTAGTTGCGTTAGCGTATGTTTACATTGAGTAATTTGATTGCGTAGTATAGTTATACTATTTTGAAGATCGTGGTTTCCGGCATAATCTTTTTGTATCTCCCTGCTTACAACTGCCATGGTCGATAGTGGTGTGCCGAGCTCATGTGCTGCACCAGCGGCCAAAGTTCCTAGTGCAATAAGCTGTTCGTTACGCAAGGCTTGCTCGCGTGCTTGAGATAGCTCCTTATCGCGCTCTCGAATTGATATACCCATCTTAACAACAAACCATGCAATCAACATGGTGCTTAACACGAACGCCAGCCACATCCCAGATACATGTAGGTTAAATTCACTCATATGCGCATTATGATCATGCGGCAAAGGAATGTAATAAAATAGCAACAAAGAATAACAACCTATTGTAATTACTGCCATCACCCATGTGTACGCCCATGGCAAGGCAGCAGCAGTAATTGTCAACGGTAGCAGGTACAGGGAAACAAATGGGTTGGTCGGGCCGCCACTAAAATACAATAATGCACCCAATGCGAAAACATCGATTAGAATTTGTGCAAAAAATTCTATACTAGATACTGGCCAATTTTGTCGTAAACGTATCCAGGTTGCAAAATTTAATATCGCAAGAAATGCTACCACCATAACCATTTCTGTCCAAGGTAGCGGTATTTCAAGCGCCCAATGTACTGAAGCAAACGTTAGACATTGGACAACGATAGCTATGCTCCTAAGAAAGAACAGTCGCTGCAAATTTTTCTTTAGCGGTGATTGACTAAAGTCGTTGAACATTTCAACAGTTCATCGTAGATTTACTACTTTTATTTAATTTGATTCGAACATTAGCCTATCCGTAATTTCTAGTAGCTATCTGGCAAATTGTTGTATAGCCTACGCGATTGGCCCATTGAATTCTACGCTTTATACAAAACCCTTCGTGATATCCTCATGAAAGCAATAAGCTGATAGTAGACATAGTTAGTTTAAATAAGCCCACAAATAAGGATGGAAAAGTTACTTCGGTGTAAGCTGTGATTATAGTATTTTACTAAAAAGTATCACTATATCACCTGAAAACAAAAAGGAATCAATGTTTACTGGAATTATCGAAGCGGTTGGCGAGATAAAAAAAGTTATATCTTTGGAAAATGGTATACGCATAGAAATTTCACCAGGCAGACTAGATTTAAGTGATGTACATGTTGGTGACAGCATTGCAACAAATGGTGTATGTCTCAACATAATTACTTTAGTGGGCGGCATGATTAGTATGGATGTGTCACGAGAAACTTTAAACTGTACCCGAGGCCTAGAAATACAAGGTCAACGAGTTAATCTTGAAAAATCTATGCGGCTATCCGACAGAATAAATGGACATTTGGTAAATGGTCACGTAGATGGAATAGGAAAAGTAGTAAAGATAGAGCTAAAGGGAGAAAGTCGTTTATTAGTGATAAAGGCCCCGGTTTCCCTGATGAAGTACATTGCAAAAAAGGGCTCAATCACAGTGAATGGCGTGAGTTTAACGGTAAATCTAATCGTAAAGGACGAGTTCAGGGTTAATCTTATTCCCCACACATTGGCCATGACCACGTTACAAGATCTAAAGACAGACACGAAAGTAAATTTAGAAGTGGATATGCTGGCACGTTATCTCGAACAACTTCTATCCACAGCATCCAAGTAAGTTCTGCGTATACTTGCAATACTGTTTAATAAGGGAAAATTAACGACATGATTATCAGTTCCATCAAAGACATTATTGCTGACATTAAGACAGGAAAAATGGTAATTCTTGTCGATGAAGAGAATCGTGAGAACGAAGGCGATTTAGTCTTAGCAGCAGACTTTGTCACGCCTGAAGCAATAAATTTTATGGCCACACATGGTCGCGGATTGATTTGCCTGACGTTAACGGAGGCGCACTGTCAACAACTCAATTTACCCTTGATGGTATCTGCCTCAAATAATCGCTCACCATTAGGAACTAACTTTACACTTTCTATTGAAGCCGCAACTGGAGTCACGACCGGCATTTCTGCGGCTGACCGCGCTCACACTATAAAAATGGCAGCAAATCCGAAGGCCCGACCAAAAGACATTATTCATCCCGGCCATATTTTTCCACTAATGGCCCAAAACGGCGGAGTACTTTCGCGCGCTGGTCATACAGAAGCAGGGTGTGATTTAGCAAATCTGGCAGGGCTTACGCCTGCATCTGTGATTTGCGAAATTCTTCAAGATAACGGTAGTATGGCGCGACTGCCAGAGTTGATTGAGTTTTCCACAAAGCATCAACTCAGAATCGGAGCGATTGCTGATCTTATTCATCACCGCAGCCGGACTGAAAGCCTAGTAGAGCGTGTGGCAGAAAAGATTATCCAAACAATTCACGGTGGGTTCCGTCTTGTCGCTTATCTTGATAAAACTATCAATGCAACCCATCTCGCTCTGATTAAGGGCGAAATTAACCCTGATGTTGATACCTTGGTGCGGGTGCATGAACCACTGTCTGTTATTGATTTACTAGACCTAAATGACCGTACGCATTCTTGGAGCATTAATGACACACTTCGTGTAATTTCCGACGCAGGGTGCGGTGTAGTCGTTTTGTTGCATAGCAGGGAAAGTCCGATGGAGTTAATCGAGCGCGTTACAAAGAAAAAAACTGAGCCCCATATTTCTACCAGAACCGATTTGCGTAACTATGGCATTGGCGCACAGATATTAAAAGATCTTGGTGTGGGCAAGATGCGGCTGCTAGCCGTCCCACGTAAAATGCCAAGTATGAAGGGCTTTGGTCTAAAGGTTATGGGATACCTGGGACCGGAAAGTGTAGAACAAAGCTAAATGCCGCATTTTTTCATGTTTCTAGTTAATAATTTTAGGAGATCATATGGGGCGTTATGAGAAGATTCATGTGCTCGAAACAGATTTAAATGGTGCTGAGTTACGTATAGGTATCGTCATGAGCCGTTATAACATTGATGCTAGTGAGGGACTGCTCGATAGCTGTACTGCAGAGCTAGAGAAAAATGGAGTACCACTAACAAATATAATACTGATAACGGTTCCCGGCGCACTGGAAATTCCTTTGGCATTACAAAAAATGGCTTTAACCGATCAATTTGATGCGCTAGTGGCATTGGGTGCGGTGATTCGTGGTGACACATATCATTTTGAGGTGGTGTCGAAAGAATCGGCTAGTGGCGTAACGGCCGTACAGCTTGACACGGGAATTCCGGTCGCTAACGGAATACTTACTACCGATACTGATGATCAAGCACTAGAGCGCATGAGCCAGAAGGGAGCCGAAGCTGCACGAGCGGCGATAGAAATGGTCCATGTACTGAGAAATCTAGACGAAGTCG
>SPBV01000002.1 GCA_004525885.1 Nitrosomonadales bacterium | reverse complement strand
CATCCTTTAATATTCACAATAAAAGAAATATATTGAGAGAAGATCACTATATCTTTCTTAATAATGGTCTGCGTTTTTGTAGCATATGTAAGATCCAGAAGACTGCTAACCCGACAAGTAAGTTTTAACTGAATGTCCACTTATCACCTACCCTAAACTATAAATTTCACGATCTGCTGTTTCTGCCAGCTTAGCAAAAGCATAAAACATTATGACCACATACATGTCAGCTCCTCTGGTATACCTGGATGGGAAAAATTTTCCAAGTAAAATAATAACCAGAATCGAGTAAAATTGCACAATGATATAAAAATTCAGATTTCCCGAACCATATTGTTCACTCCAAGACCAGAATATTACACTTCCCACTCCGAATGCGATCAGAAAAGGTAACAGGATGAGGCCAACATCTACACTGACACGTTCAATCAATACGATTGCAAGTAGCGTCATAATTCCAATCGCTATTGCTAGCCTGTCCCAAACTAACCGAGCGTTGTCTGGTGCTAAATGATAGTAACTTGAGGTAAGGCTCACCATTATCACACTTAGGAATAGAATAAAATAGGGCCATCGTTCCGGGGGTTTAATAAACGCTTTATGGATATGAAATTTTCGTAGACACAGAAGGAATACCAAGCCAGCTAATCCAGAAAGAAAGATAAATGTATTGGTAACAACATTGAAAAAATTTGGAATACCAAAATAAATAAGCCGATCTACAAATTGATGATATTCAATCGGCTGCGAAATCGGCGACATAATCACTGCAACCAACACTATAACCACTGAAAAGATTACAAACGCCAACAGCCGCATCCAGTGCCTCATACACATTCCCATGCAAATTAATCAACAGCTTAATAGCTGTTCACCTCAGCGCATTTTTGCAACAGCATCTTCCACACGCTCCACTAGGATGACCTCGATACCAGAAACTAACTGCTTCGGCTTGTTGGCCTTTGGGATAATAGCTTGTGTAAAGCCTAATTTAGCTGCCTCTTTCAACCGTTCCTGACCGCGCTGTACTGGACGTATTTCACCCGCTAGTCCGATTTCACCGAACACTACCGTTTTTTTAGGTAGCGGTCTGTTCTTCAGTGAAGAAACAATAGCAAGTAGTACCGCCAGATCCGCACCTGGTTCGGTAATTTTCACACCTCCTACAGCGTTAACAAATACGTCCTGATCGAAACAAGGAATCCCCGCATGACGATGCAATACTGCCAACAGCATTGCCAGCCGATTCTGCTCCAATCCAACGCTTAGGCGTCTGGGATTAGATAAGTGTGACTCATCAACCAATGCCTGAATTTCAACTAATAATGGACGCGTACCTTCCTGGGTCACCATCACACATGAACCTGGAACCTGCTCCCCATGATGGGAAAGAAATAGTGCCGATGGATTGCTTACTTCTCGCAACCCTTTTTCGGTCATTGCAAAGACACCCAACTCATTTACTGCACCAAAGCGATTTTTGAAGGCACGAATTAAACGGAAACTGGATTGGGTATCCCCCTCGAAATAAAGTACAGTATCCACCATATGTTCAAGTACGCGTGGTCCAGCTAACGCTCCTTCCTTGGTCACGTGACCTACTAGAATAATACAGGTTCCACTTGTCTTAGCCATTCGTGTCAACTGAGCGGCACACTCGCGAACCTGCGCAACTGAACCAGGAGCAGATTGCAACGTTTCAGAATAAACTGTCTGAATAGAATCAATCACTGCTACATCGGGTTTGCGTTCACCCAGTACTGCTTGGATTCTTTCCAGCTGAATTTCAGTTAGCAAATGCACATCTTTTACAACAAGTGCCAAACGTTTGGCACGTAATGCAACTTGGTGCGCCGACTCTTCTCCACTCACATACAACACGTCTCGCGTAACAGACATATGGCAAAGTGATTGTAATAATAAAGTAGACTTACCAATGCCTGGATCACCACCCAATAAGACAACACCACCATGTACTAAACCACCACCTAGTACTCGATCAAACTCAACTACACCCGTTGAATATCGAGGCTCTTCCCCTGTCTTCACTTGCCCTAAATTTTGCACCTGACTAATCTCGTTAGCCTGAGTAAAACGCGAGGTTTTTTTATCTGCAATGGACTCTACAAGAGTATTCCATACTTGGCAATATGGACACTGCCCTTGCCATTTTAGGGTCTGCCCACCACACTCAGTACAAGAATAAATTGATTTTGATTTAGACATTATTGAAAATAATTAACTAGCGTTGGGGTGCCAACTTACTATCAAACCAGGATCAGCAACTCCTGCTTGAAAACTACAATCTACACCGACACCTGGCACCCAGACGAGACAATCTCCACTAAAAAGTAATGGTAGTGATTCACGTTCCCACAGAGGAAATGATGCTTCCTGCAACAAATTTTTCAGGCTACGACGGGGTCGGTTACAATCTGGACGTATACGCTCCCCACCCAAACGAAAACGAATAATAACAGGGCCCTCTTTCAGCTTTTGTAGATTAATCCCCTTCCCCTTTTTACGTATAAATCTCACTGAACCACCTAACTCAGCAATTGCTAACTGTTTTTCTCCCTTCCATACAAATTTCCATTCCTTATTGGGTAAAGCGCTTACCCGTCTTACATAAATATTTCCCTTGAAACTGCGAATCTCAGTATCTCCAAATGTAATATGTAATTTGCTGTCTAAGCGGGAGGAAACTAATTGCCGTAGTATATCTTCTAGCTTTACTGTACTAGGAAGGGTCACACCCTGCTGCGCAAGGTTATATCGCAACAGATTTCTGGCACGTGAAAAGCTTAATTCCCGCAATCTTTCAATTTGAAGTTTATTTGAGATAGCACATTCTTTTCTATCATATTCCGCCAAATCATCCAGTAAACAGCTTGCTTCGGCCATATGCCTACTAGTTCGTAGAAATGTAGTCCGGTATGAAGGAAACCGCTTCTCTAGTAAGGGGAAAATTTTATGGCGTAAAAAATTTCGGTCAAAAGAAACATCATTGTTACTTTCATCTGCAATCCAACACAATTTATGTTTTCGAGAATAATCTTCAATCTCACTACGCGATACATTGAGTAATGGTCGCAGTATCTGTGGCCCTGGATCTAGAGCCTGATTTCCAATTTTTGATATTTGATTTCTAACCACAGGCATTGCTCCTAGTCCTTTTACTCCTGCCCCACGTAACATTTGTAACAATAGGGTTTCAGCTTGGTCATCCAGATGCTGTGCCAAAATTACATAATCTGCTTTCAGATTTTTGAATCTTTGATAGCGTGCATCCCGGGCAATAGCCTCAAGACTTGCACCAGGTAATCTACCGATTTTTAGTTTAGCAATCTTAATGGGAATACCATGAACACCACACAAATTAAGGCAGAATCTTTCCCACTTATTTGCATTAGGACTAATACCGTGATTAACATGAAAAGCTGATAGCGCAAATTCCAATTGAAGCGAGAGAGAAGTAAGAATATTCAGCAATACTACTGAATCTACCCCACCACTTAACCCTAAAACCAAATGGTCATCTCGCTGAATCTGCTCGTGTAATATATTCTCAACACGACTAAAGATGTTACTTAGTTTCAGCTTCCTTGAATTTGCCATATTCCATTAGTCGTTTAAAACGTTTCTCCAATAGCACTTCTGTGGTATCACTCTGTAATTGCTCAAGCGATTCCTGCAATACCTTTTTTACAGATCCCATAATTGATGGATAGTCCCGGTGAGCACCACCAAGCGGTTCGCTAATAACTTGGTCGATCAGTCCTATAGTTTTAAGTCTTGAAGCAGTAATCCCCATGATTTCAGCTGCTTCTGCAGCCTTGTCTGAACTTTTCCACAGTATAGAAGCACAGCCCTCAGGAGAAATTACAGAATAAGTTGCATATTGCAACATATGAACTACATCACCTACTGCCACCGCAAGTGCACCACCTGAGCCACCTTCGCCAATGATAGTACAGACTACTGGTACTTTCAGTTCCGATAGCACATAAAGATTCCGGCCAATTGCTTCTGATTGTCCTCTCTCCTCTGCACCAATCCCTGGATATGCACCTGGAGTATCAACAAACGTAATTAATGGTATGGAAAATTTTTCTGCTAACTGCATAAAACGTAGCGCCTTGCGATAACCTTCTGGCTTAGGCATACCAAAGTTACGGTAAATTTTATCTTTGGTGTCACGTCCCTTCTGGTGCCCAATAACCATTACTGTTTGACCATTGAAACGCGCTAACCCTCCAACGATAGCAGGGTCATCTGCAAAACATCTATCACCATGAAGTTCTTCAAAATTATCAAACAAATGCTTTATATAATCAAGTGTATAGGGGCGCTGCGGGTGCCGCCCTACTTGTGATATCTGCCAAGGGGTAAGCTTTGCATATATATCTTTGAGAAGCGCCTGGATTTTCTTTTCTAGGCGCGAAATTTCAGCTGAAATATCTAACGCGGAACCGTCATGAACAAAGCGTAATTCTTCAATCTTTGCTTCAAGCTCTGCGATAGGCTGTTCGAATTCCAGGAAAGTGACTTTCATGGAGCCTAGGAGGTAATTTTGAAGCCATAATGATACATGATTTATGCCTATGCGAGCAGCCCAGTTTATTAGAAGCTATTTGGATCACTGTAGAAAACTCAGACTGAGTTCCCTCCTATGTAAATAGGGTTAATGTTTAATTACAGAAAAAAACATATTATCTCTCACCCCAATGTTGCTACCAAACAGATCCAGTAAAATATTTTAGCTAAAGGATCCTCGGAATTGACCATGAAACCATATAAAATAGCAGCTTTTTTACATTATATTCTTCTTAAAGGGAAATTTTGATTACTTCCGCCAATATCACCATGCAGTTTGGTGCAAAGCCACTATTCGAAAATGTTTCAGTAAAATTTGGAGATGGAAATCGTTACGGCCTAATCGGTGCCAATGGCTGCGGGAAATCAACTTTTATGAAGATTCTTGGTGGCGATCTTGACCCTACCTCTGGAAATGTAAGCATTGATACCAATGATCGTGTGGGTAAACTACGTCAGGACCAATTTGCTTTTGAAAATCTCTTGGTCCTAAATACTGTCATGATGGGTCATGATGAACTGTGGCATGTAAAGGAAGAACGTGACGCGATCTATGCAAATGTAGATGCAGATGAGGCCGATTATATGCATGCTGCCGAGCTTGAAGCTCGCTTTGCCGAACTAGATGGGTATTCAGCTGAAGCTCGTGCTGGAGAACTACTACTAGGCGTTGGGGTCCCACTATCTCAGCATCAAGGTTTAATGAGTGAGATCGCTCCCGGATTAAAGTTACGCGTATTACTTGCCCAAGCTTTATTTTCTGATCCAGAAATTTTGTTGCTAGATGAGCCAACAAATAATCTTGATATCAACACTATTCGCTGGCTAGAAGATGTGATCAATGCCAGCAAGAGTACCATTGTCATCATCTCACATGACCGACATTTTCTAAATAGTGTCTGCACACATATGGCCGATTTAGATTACGGTGAAATCCGTGTTTACCCAGGTAATTATGATGAGTACATGACTGCCTCTACCCAGGTTCGAGAACGTATGCTATCTAACAATGCAAAAAAGAAAACTCAAATTGCAGAATTACAATCTTTTGTCAGTCGCTTTTCAGCTAATGCCTCTAAGGCAAAACAAGCAACTAGCCGCGCTCGTCAAATTGAAAAAATAAAACTAGAAGATGTAAAACTATCTAGCCGTCAATATCCTTATATTCGGTTTGATGTCGATGATAAAAATAAGCTATATCGTTTAGCCGTATCTATACAAAGCATTAGTAAGTATTTCTCTGGCATGGAAAAGCCAATATTGGAAAAATTTAGTATTAACATTGAAGCAGGTGAAAAAATTGCCATCATCGGCCCTAATGGTATTGGTAAAACCACATTGCTACGCTGTTTATCTGGTGATCTAAAACCGGATGAGGGAGAAATAAAGTGGGCTGAAAAAGCGTGTTATAGCTGCTTTACTCAAGACCATGCAGCGGACTTTGAAACGGATATGTCACTTACAGAATGGATAACTCAATGGAGGCACAAAACTGATGATGATCAGGTCGTACGTAGCGTACTAGGAAGGCTATTGTTCTCCGGCGATGAAGTAAATAAATCGGTGAAAGTAATTTCTGGAGGAGAACAAGGACGCATGCTATTTGGAAAACTTATGCTACAAAGATCTAACGTATTACTGATGGATGAGCCAACCAACCACCTTGATATGGAATCTATTGAATCACTCAATGGTGCGCTAGAAAAATATACTGGTACGTTGATTTTTGTATCCCATGACCGAGAATTTGTATCCTCATTGGCAACTCGCATCATTGAAATGAAACCAGATGGAATCACCGATTTCAAAGGTAGCTACGAAGAATACTTACTAGACCAAGGTGTAGTATAAAAATACTCTTAGTATCTATAAGCCTCTTTAATACGCGTACTTCATAGTTACCTATCCTGGATACAAAAGAACCCGCAGCCCTCCTTTTCACTATGAGCACAGAGGAAATAATTATTAACTCTGCTCGGCGGCAAGCAAAGCCTCACGATAACGACACCAATCAAAATGCGGCCCAGGATCAGTTTTCCGTTCTGGCGCGATATCTGAATGACCTGCAATATCTATAATTGGATAAACTTTACTCAGTTCTATTGTAAGTGTAACTAAAGCTACGTATTGGCTATCAGTGAAGGGTGTCGTATCACTACCCTCCATTTCCACACCTATAGAAAAATCATTGCAACATGTTTTTCCCTTCCAATACGATACCCCAGCATGCCAAGCACGCTTCCTGCAGGAAACAAACTGAATAACTTCTCCATTGCGACGAACGAAGAAATGGGCAGAAACTTTTATATCACGAATAGCTTCGTAATAATAAAAATTCGGATTGAGTTGATTAGTGAATAACTCAATCACACCATCTCCTACAAATACATCTGGTGGCATACTGATATTATGTATTACTAATAAACTTACTTCACTTCCTGATGGACGTTCATCACAATTAGGTGAAGAAATAAATCGCGCGCCAGACAAATACCCTGCTACATCAACTTTCATCAAATAGCCTTCTCTACTACAAAAATAATGTACTTTGATCTACTGAAACGATGAATAAGGAAGACTCACCCATCATTTAGTCCAAGTCGTTCAATTCTATAGCGCATGGATCTTACAGTAATACCCAATAATTTTGCTGCAGCGGTACGGTTATATTTAGTTTTTTCCAAGGCTCCTACAATAGACTCTTTTTCTAGCCTATCAAGATAATCTTGCAATGGTAGCCCAATATTTGATGTTTCAGGTTGCGCTACAAGCGTATCCCGAGGTGATGACTCAAAAGACTCCAATTGCAAGCCATTTTCGCCAATTTCAGCATCTGAACATAGTGCCAACGTGCGCTCCAAAATATTTTCCAGTTCGCGCACATTTCCAGGAAAGTCATATTCTATAAGTGCTTCTAGTGCTCTTTTGCTTAGAGTGCATTTTGTTCTTCCACTCGCTTCACAAAGTTGAACAAGAATAGCATTAGCAATCAGTGAAATATCACCTTTCATTTCCCGTAGAGCGGGCATCTTAAGTTCGATTACGTTAAGTCTATAATATAGATCTTGCCGAAATTCTCCATTCTCAATGCACTCGGTTAATTTCTGATGGGTGGCACATATAATACGGACGTCTACACTTTCTTCCTCAGTAGAGCCAAGCTTTCTTATTCGTTTTTCCTGAATTGCTCTCAATAACTTGACCTGCATAGTAAGTGGTAAATCAGCCACTTCATCGAGAAATAACGTACCTCCATCAGCTGCCTGAAAAAATCCACCACGCTCGGTATCTGCGCCGGTAAATGCTCCTTTCTTGTAACCAAAGAATTCACTTTCCATGAGATTTTCAGGAATTGCACCACAATTAACAGGTATAAATGGCTTACCATGTCGTGCGCTATTTTTGTGAATAGACCTTGCTGCTAGTTCTTTACCGCTACCAGATTCGCCGTTAATATAAACCGGTGCTTGGCTGCGAGATAGTTTTTCAACCATAGAACGCAATTGCAACATCGGCGGAGATTCACCAAGTAACATATCCCCCTCATCTTCGAAGACTGAGGAAACTTTATTTTTTAGTGGGGGTAAATTCAACGCGGATTTCACCAAAGAACGTAACTGCTGCAAAGATACTGGTTTAGCAAGATAATCAAATGCGCCAGCCTTTAAAGCTGCGACTGCGTTCTCTGTAGTACCGTGGGCAGTAATCACTGCAACTGGTAAATCCACAGAAAATTTAACTATATGTTTCACTAATTCTAGTCCTTCTCCATCAGGCAAACGCATGTCAGTTAAACATAAATCGAAATGATGTAATTCAAGCATATGCTTTGCGTCATATATATTTATAGCTCGCTCCACTTCCAGACCCATTCGAGAAAGCGTAAGTTCGAGTAATTCCAGAATATCTGACTCATCATCAACAATCAGTATTTTGGGAGATGATGATTTATTACCGAGATCAGAATTAGCTATCGGTTTATTTTGATTAGGCATTATCTAGATTGCCCCTACAGACAATTCTGAAATGGCCGCCGGCAGGTTGCTCCAAGTAAAAAAGTGATGCATTGTTTGCTTCACACATTTCCCGCGCGATATAGAGGCCAAGACCCGTGCCGCTTGCTACAGTTGTAAAGAAAGGCTCAAATAACTGATTTAATACCCTTGGAGCTATACCTGGGCCGTCGTCAATTATATCTAGATGAAATTTGCTATCGGCTTCACTAGCTAATATTAGCTGTATGCTGCCATGCTGCTTGCGGCAATGCCGCCAAGCATTATTGCACAAGTTCCACAATATTTGATTTAAATGTCCATCATCAAATTTCATAGTGTACTGACCAGAAATATTAATGGAAAATGCATCAATATCAATTTTTTCGGTTTGACAAAATTCATCAATAAATGTGTATATAAAATTAGTTACCTGAATAACTTCGGATGTAGCTCGGTCACGGCGGTTAAGTTGCAAAACATTTTGCACAATTTTATTAAGGCGCCTGGTGTTATCTCGAATAATACTTAGCAATCGTGAATGAGTTGAGTTCATGCCAGAATCTTCTTCTAACAATTCGCAGGCGTGGCTAATGGAAGAAAGTGGATTTCGAATTTCGTGAGCAATATTGACGGCAAGCCTACCAAGAGCAGCAAGTTTTAGCTGCTGTGCTTGCGCCTGGATATGGCTCATGTCCTCAAGAAAAATTACTACACTTGCCTTGCTTTCACTTCTTACAGGCGCAAACCGCGTTCGCACCAGCGCATTGCTACCTGGGATCCGCATCAGATCAAAGTTGGTGGTTGAGTCCTCGCGCCAAGACTTTAATCTTTCCGCTAGTTGGGGTGCTTGATCGACAAGCATTTCCATTATAAGAAGGTCAGGTGATAGATTGATAAGTTTCTCTGCGTGACTATTACGCTGCTGAATTTCTCCATTAGCATCAACTACAAGAACCCCATCTTGCATATCCTGAATTACTAATTGGTTAATTTCGGCCATATTTGCCAAGTCAACCCCACGCTGTAATGCAAGTTGCTCGCTTGCAGCGGTATGTTTAGCAAGTTTATGGGCTAACCAAGCCACAGCAAAATAACCCATGCTAAGCAAACTTGCCTGCACATAGTGGGCCTGATAACCATCTATATAGAGCATGGTATAGGACTCTTCCAATAGTATTCCAATACTAGCGATAGAAGCATAAAACAAAACTAATTTGCCGCGACTGATCAATCCAGATGCCGCTAATGACACTAACAACAATAAACCTAATCCACTTTGAATCCCCCCACTTAAATACATCAAAATAGATATAAACATGACATCACTACAAATTTGAATTGCAATTTGCCAGTTAAAGCGGGGAAAACGCATATATATCAGAAACATTGATATCCCTCCAAATAGGAGATAAACCAATGCTACATAGAGGAAGAAATTTTGATTGTATGAACCGAGAATGGAATCACGTACCATCCATGTGACCATGATGATTACACCTACCACCATTATGCGGTACACATTGAAATAGAAAAGTGAACGCCAAAATTGCTCAGCGAGCATAGTCCCTGGCATGCTGAAAGTTGGTTGCCACATTTTTGATTGAGAGAAAGAATCAATCATGGATAAAATACTAAGCTAGTTTAAATTTAATACTTATATAACGGCAAACTAAAGGGCAATCTTAAAGTGACATCTTCTTTAAAAAATGCGTAGCGCCGTAAGATGAAAACTTTCTGATGTTTTCTGAATCATAATTTCATCTTTAAAATTCTAGACCCCACCCTTGCCCCTATTTCTGTTGCAAGATATTGCCGATAGACACTAATAGGTACAGTCCCACTGCATCAAATTAGCTATTCCAAGATCAAAAAGATTTTAATTTTTTATTTTATTATTAAAAGCTTACATAAAATGTATATCGCCACAAGATTTTTGAAAGCGGAAATATTTATGAGCCCAGTTAAAATTCTATATTGGATAGCTACAATTGTTGCAATGGCCTCCCTTTATGTGGGTTTTGTATATACGATTGTCGATCCGACAACCTTAGGACAAAAAACACTTGAAAGCTGCATGAAGATCTCTGGAGAAAATAGCTTTTTCTTTTCTATTCTATGTGGAAATCAGCATACTAAGATTACACTGCCAATTTGGTTACATTTAATTCCCTATTTGCCTGCGGGATTACTTTTGGGACTAAGCTGGTTGCTAAATATAAACTTGCGTTTGCCAATTGATATCTACCCAATTCATATTGTCGCAGGGCTAGTTTGGCTAGGTTTAATTGCTGCTGCGTTTGCAATTGCTCTAACATTCTGGATTGCTATATATCTCATCGACAAGCCACCGCTCATAATTTTTATACCGATGATTATTCTATCCGGCTGGCTGATCGCACCACTACTATTCCAACATCTACTTGCACCAGCAGAAGCAGCGCGACACATGAGCGCTCTTAAAATTGGGCTAGTATTGATGTTTATCACACCAGTATTAGCAGTGAGCTACTCTTTCTTCAACAATAACATTGAAACACTATTAATAAGGTCAGTGGTAAGCGGTAATTAACTAAATCTCCTCTTTGTGACAAGAAAAGAATGCCCTTAAAGAACTAGCATATTCTTTTGATATGAAAGTAGAAACCATCTACACCGAAGGTAACCCCGACCATGAGATTATTCGTATTGTTGAAAAACGCAATGCTGATTTGATCGTCCTTGGAACACATGGTCACACGGGATGGAATCGGTTTACAATCGGCGCCGTTGTAGCATTCGTCGTTAAACATGTCTATTGTGACGTTTTTACTGTCAGACCTAGAGCGAAGTAGAACTCTCAATCAAGAAAATGTTGGTGCATGGGGCTTGGTCGGTTTCTTTCCTTTATGCATCGATGAAGCGTTTTTGGATCGAGCTCGATTATGACGATGAAACAGTCAAAAAATAAATGCTATTAAATAATAATGACGTCGGGACAAAACAAAAGCTCGTTCGCAGATTCTTCTAAAACAGTTTGAGTTTTTTCATGGTTCAACCCTCAATGAATCCGGTCCGCAGTTAAATTTATAGGGTGTCCCTCTGCGTACTACTTCCCTGATAGCGCCTCGAAGCCAGAGATGACATCGAACAGCTCCTCGTCGATGCCACTCTGACGCAAACGATGAAATTCCCCATTGAGGTCCTCCAGCAGTTCATCAATTTTTTTGTCGGCGCGCTGCATCGCCGCAAGGCGACTCGCGTTCTCGCTTGCGAGGGATTCGGCGCATGCTCGGAAGAGCGAAACGAATAAATACTCACGGATGAGTGCACCTAAAGTCTTAGCTCCCCCAACCATGACCTCTGGCAAGTTTCCCGTAGGCCAGGGGAGTTCAGTCAGCTTGCGGCGCCACTGTTCGTCCAGCGGTAGCAATCGTTGACTAGCGGGCGTATAACCTCCCCCGGACGTAGGGCGATTGTAGAAGAGGTGAATTTCGGTGACTTCGCTCTGTCTGTGAAGCATCTCGCTTTCCATGAGAATCAAACCGACGAGCGGGGTGATGGCCTTGACAGAGTTGGGTACGGTGAAGAGCCCCATCAGCGGTTGGCCAGCATCCGCGAGGCGCGCATGCATGCGCTCACCGACAACCCATACTTTAGGTTTTCCTGGCAGAACTGCGAGCGTCTTGATCGTATAATTGGCAACCACTTCATTAAACTGTCCCACCAACCCTTGGTCTGAACCAAACACGATCGCACCAATTGTATCCGCATTGGTTTTCCCCTTTCGCTGAATCGCCGGAGCCGCCGGTTCGCTTTCCCGAAAGCACACGTTCAGCCCTAGTTCCACGGTCCGGTAGTAGTCGGACAGCGCATCCACCGATTTTTCATATTGACTGATACTAGATGCGGCCAAGGCTTTCATCGTGCGGACAACAGATTGGAGATCATTGGCACTGTTTATTTTTCGGCGCAGACTAGCCGTAGTGTCACTCATGGTATTTCTCATCGGGTTTGGGCTTGGGCTGGAAACGTACGAGCGCCACGCGCGCGATTTCAATAATTATTTTACGATCCGCATCATTCAATTTTTTGGCAGTTTCAAATCGCCCACACACGTCCACCGGGATGTCCAGTGCGGCCTCCTGCAACGCATGCTCGGCATCCGTCATCTGGTCAATTGGAACACAATCCATTAGTCCCGCAGCCAATGCCATAAGGATGGTGATTTGTGAGGGCACAGATACAGGAGCAAATTCTGGCTGCTTAAGACAAGCGCGAATTCGCCGTCCATGCTCGATAATTTTGCGAGTATCTTCATCCAGACGGGCTCCGAAACGAGCAAATGTTTCTAGTTCCTCGAACTGTGCGTAGGCAAGTTTGAGATCTCCTGTCACCGCACGGTAGGATGCCCGTTGCGCTTTGCCGCCAACTCGTGAAACAGATTTGCCGACATCAACTGCGGGCAGCACGCCCAATTCGAAAAGTGATGGCGAAAGATAGATTTGCCCATCCGTGATGGAAATTAGGTTGGTTGGAATGTAGGAGGAAATGTTCTGAGCCTCGGTCTCAACTATGGGCAGGGCAGTGAGGGATCCACCGCCGCATTCCTCGCAAAGATGCGTCGCCCGCTCTAACAGCCTCGAGTGAATATAGAAAATGTCGCCAGGGAAGGCTTCACGACCGGGCGGTCGCCGGAGCAACAGGGAAAGCTCGCGATATGCACGAGCGTGATGTGTAAGGTCGTCGTAAACAACCAGAACATCTCTGCCCTTTTCCATAAAATACTCAGCAATGCTGGTCGCAGCGTAAGGGGCGATGTAGGTGAGGCCTGGAGGATCGTTGCCCTCGGTCACGACAACGACAGTGTAATCCATCGCACCCTTCTCCCGTAAAATAGCCACGGCCTTCGCCACGGCTGAAGCGCGTTGACCAATAGCACAATATACGCATACGATATTTTTGCCCCGCTGATTGAGAATAGTATCGATCGCAATGGCCGTTTTCCCTGTCTGGCGATCGCCAAGAATTAATTCACGCTGACCGCGCCCGATGGGGACGAGCGCATCAATGACTTTCAGGCCGGTCTGAAGCGGCATGGTGACGGGCGAGCGATCCATGATTTGTGGAGCCTTGCGTTCGATAGGCAGCCGCTTGCTGGAAACTATCGGGCCATTGCCGTCCAAGGCCTGGCATAATGGATTGATAATGCGTCCGATTAACCCGTCTCCCACCGGAATGTCCATCACGTGCCCCCTACGCTCAACTTCGTCGCCTACATGCAACTTCCAGTAATCATCAAGCAGAACGACTCCGATTTCATTTTCATCGACGTTGAATGCGATGCCGTACAGATCACCGGGGAATCTCAACACCTCTTCAAAACCAGCACCAGGGAGACCGGATACTTTTGCAATGCCTGTGGCAATGCTGATGATCGTTCCTACCTCATGCGGCTCAAACTGTGGTGAAAAGGATTCCCGTACTTGACTTATCCCAGTAAATAGGTTGTCAAAAACTATTTGGAGGTCCTCGGGTTCCGTGCTCATCAGCTCTTTGCTTGTGGATTAGGATTGACTTTGGTGTCAGACTTCTCATTTTCCTTAAGAAACTTGCCAACACTTTTTTCAAGCGACGTCAGATAACCATCGATGCTCCACGATATCTTTTGTCCATTCGTGACGAGTTCGATGCCGCTGATCAGGTGCGGGGCGGACTCGAACTGGACGTTGATTTCAGACGAGAAGGTCTCGTTTAATGCATTTTGTATTGCCGCACGTTGCTCGGCAGGTAGTTCAAACGCACTGCGCAAGTGCGCGGAACCAGACGATGCCCGAAGGGCAGCTACGAGACTTGCCTTAGCCTGCCCGTCTAACTCTCGCAAACGACTAATAAAGACCTCACCCAGTCGTTCTTCCAGACTCGTCGTGGCAAGATCCGTCAGCGCTTTTCGCGTGACGGAAAATATCTCCTGCTGGATTTGAAGACTAATGGCCTGATTCAGGTTATGTGCGTCGCTTCTCATCATTTCCTGTCGTTTGGCAATTAAATCATCGGCCACCTGCCGCGCTTCGTCCAGAAGTCGATGATGTTCTGCCTTAGCTTCGTCCGCCACTTGGCTCAAGAGTGCGGCGCGCTTCCGGTCGATCTCATTGTTCTTATTCTGGAACTCGTCGCGTTCCTTCCTAGCTTCAGCCCTTTTCTTGTCAGCATCCGCGAGTTCTGCAGCAATCCGTTTCTCCCTTGCGTCTATCGCATGAAGAATAGGCTTGTAAAGAAAGCGCTTCATCAACCACACCAGTATGAGGAAGTTGAGTATTTGTGCACCAACTGTGAACCAATCAATAAGCATAACTTATTTTCCTGCTACTTGAGCGATGGCGTAATTCCAGAACGGGTTAGCAAAAATGAGAATCATCGAGACCACGAAGCAGTAGATCGCCGTAGATTCGATCATTGCCAGACCTACAAACAGTGTCCGGGTAATGGTAGCGGAGGAATCAGGCTGCTGCGCCAGTGAGGTGAGTGCCGTCGCAACTGCCCGCCCCTCTGCCAGAGCAGGCCCCATGGTGCCGAACCCAGTCGTGATACCGGCGATGACAATTGATACCACCGCAATAATCGTCATATTATCCATTGCAACTCCTTTTTTGTTGTGGTTAGTGCTTCAATGTCTTGCATCGAGATCAGGCTTGAGTTTGCGTACGTGTGTAGCGGCCGCGATGTACACCGCAGCCAGGATGGTAAATATGTATGCCTGCACCATCCCGATTAGCAGACCGAGCGCTGTCATAATGATCGGAAATATAAAGGGTGTGATAATAAGCAAAATAGCTACAATCATCGCTCCGCTCATCATGTTACCAAACAGACGGACGGCCAATGCCAGCGTGCGTGAAAATTCGCTGATGATATTAAATGGCAGCATGATGACCGTTGGAATCACATAGGACTTTAGGTAGCCACGAACGCCTTGCTCCTCAATACCAAAGTACGGCACCGCAATAAATACGCACAGCGCGAGCGCCGCCGTGGTTGAGAGCGAGCCTGTCGGCGCCTCGTAGCCTGGAATAACGGTAAATAGGTTTGCTGTGGCGACAAACAGGAAAAGCGTGCCGAGAAAGCTAAGATATTTTTTCGGATGACGAAGACCAATTTCTTCTATCTGTTTTTCGATAGTAGTAATGATGATTTCTAGCAAATTTTGCCAGCGGCTTCGCTTTAAATCCGTAGAAAGTTTTCGCGTAATGAGCCTCGATCCAACTACCAACACAAGCATCACTCCCCATGTGAACATAATAGTGGCGTTGAGTTTGAAAAAGCCCTCCTGCCAGAAAATCATCTCATCGGGGCTAAAGCGCATGACTTGCCTCCTGTGCCAGGCGGTTTTGTTTTTCCTCCGACAACCGGGCCAACCACTGCACGACCTGGCGTGCCATGACAAATCCAAAAAGACACAGCAGTAGCCGCTCCCAATGGCCACCTGAGACAAAGTAAAATCCAGTCAGGGTCACGCTCATTCGCAACAACAGGCTGCCAAAGAACCAAAGTGCCGGCCGTTGGGACGAAAAGCCCTTGCGGACTGTCCACCAAAGACCACCGAAGAAAATTGTACCGAGTACCCCACCTGCTACCCAGGCCAGCACCAACGTCAGAGTTTCATTCATCATTATCCTCCTGTTCGTCACGTATTTCCTTTTCTTCCTTTGCAACCCAATACCACGCATTAAAACAGCCGAGCAAGAGCCCGGCGACCAACAGCGCAAGTGTCCATGAGCGAACTCCTGGATAGCGCTGATCCAACCAGAGCCCAAGCGCTACGCCGAGTAATGTTGGAATGCTCACCGACCAGCCGATGACTCCCATCATACCCAATCCTAACCAGATGCCAGGCGTTGAATTTTGCCTCGCCTGGATCTTTCGTGACGCCTTCGATTCAACCTGTTCGGTGAAGGATGGGCCGTTTGTCGTGGTATCCTTGGTCGGATCTTTATTCATTTTGGAAACTTGCTAAGCGACGTAGAAATCTGGTTTCTAATTTTGACATTACTGAACGCACACTTTGCTCTTGCTCATCCAAAGTCAGAAACTCCTGCTCCACCAAGTTGTGCAATTGGCCGAGATCCTTTCCACTCGTTGCACGGCGCACGGAAACAAGTACGTCCGTTCCGGTCTTGACCAGCACCCCCCCATCCACGGCCACAAATACTTCCCCATCAGATTCTGTCTCGTAAATCAGAATCCCGGGGGTGAGTGCCGCCACACAATCAAGTCGGTGTGGAAGAAGTCCAAACGATCCACTGTGTGTTTCTGCTACGATTCGCACCACACCAGATTTCTCAGTGAAGACCTGGAATGGCAGAAGAATCTTAAGATTCATGAATGCCAACAGCATGTTCAGTTTCCAGATTAGATTGCGGGTCGGATTTTTCCTTTTCCCGTGCTTCGTCCACATCCCCGATCATGTATAGCGCACTCTCCGGAGAGTCCTTGAATTCATCACGCAAGATTCGCTCACAGCCATCCAGTGCATCCTTGAGGCTAACGAGCTTTCCTTCGAGTCCGGTGAACTGCTCTGTTGTAAAAAAAGGCTGGGTGAGAAAACGCTCCAGCCGACGGGCGCGACCGACTATGTTGCGATCCTCTGGCGAGAGCTGCTCAAAGCCGAGCATGGCAATGATGTCCTTGAGTTCTGCGTATTGAGCAAGTACCTGCCGGATTTTCTGCGCGAGGGCATAATGCCGCTGGCCGACAATGCCTGGTGTAGTCATTTTGGAGCTAGATTGCAGCGGATCGATGGCTGGGTAAAGCCCTTCGCTAGCTCGCTTGCGCGAGAGCACAATCGATGCAGAGAGATGCGAGAATGTATGCACTGCCGCCGGGGCGGTGAAATCATCCGCTGGAACATACACTGCCTGAATAGAAGTGATGGCTCCGGTATCCGTATTGGCAATACGTTCTTCCAAACTCGATAATTCAGTGCCCATCGTAGACTGATAGCCCAGCCTTGACGGCATTTGGCCCATCAAGCCTGACACCTCCATGCCGGCTTGAATGAACCTAAAAATATTATCAACGAGTAGCAGCACATCGCGATGTTCATCATCCCGGAAATACTCTGCCATTGTCAGTGCGGCGTGGCCCACACGAAACCTGCTGCCAGGCGGCTCGTTCATCTGACCGAAGATCATCACCATGTTCGGTAACACACCAGCATCTTTCATTTCTCGGTAAAGCTCTTCGCCTTCGCGACAACGTTCTCCTATACCACAAAAAATACTTACGCCTTTCTGGTGTCCAATCACGTTGTGAATCATTTCGGTGAGCAGAACCGTCTTACCCACCCCCGCCCCACCGAAAAGCCCTGCCTTGCCACCGCGTTCCAGCGGCATTAGCACATCAATGACTTTTATCCCTGTTTCAAAGATTTCAGATTTGGTTGAACGTCTTGCCAACGGCGGCGGAGCCTGATGCACAGAGCGCCATTTTATATCTGACAAAACCTCTTTTCGGTCAATAACGTTACCAAATACATCGAACATTCGCGAGAGGATTCCCTTGCCAACCGGAGCCTGCAGCGGCCCACCAGTGTCCTCCACAGCCATACCGCGAGCGAGACCTTGTGTGAGCGTCAAAGCAATACCCCGCACATGACACGCATCAAGTTGCGCCATTACCTCGATGATGATTTGTCCTACATCGCCCGCGCGAAGTATCGAGAAGATCGGCGGCAAATGCACATCGAACCGCACATCTACGACACTGCCGCGTACCGAGACTACTAAGCCAAAATTCTTCGGCACGCTTTGGTTTTCAGGCAGCATTTGTTGTAAGAACCGAAGAAGGCAAAGTTAACTCCCATTCTAGATTTATGAGTTCCCATGGGCAACGGATTACCTATCGGAACTTCAGTATATACACAGAACCTCTGAAACGTAATCATGCAGTTAGCGTTCATTCTAGGATGACTCTAACTACAATTCCTTGCTGCCCGATAGTGAGCGCAATTCCATCGATTCAAGGGCGACATCGTCTCTTTCGTCCTTGACAAGTTGTGTTTTGAGCCAAAAGTATGACGCTAGACCGAAAGATTACATCGTAAGTTTGCGCATCCTCCATAAACGCTTCCTCACCTGCAAAGGTCTTTTGGTGATTCGAGAGAGGTATCAACGGCTAGATACAACTCCCATCTGGCCATACATAAGATTCTCATACCAGGTTTTACTCAGTAATAGATCGTTTCCTCTTTAGCTGCTCAACATGAGTAATCAGCGTATCAACAGTTTCCTTCAACAAATCGAGCTCATCGATGGTCAGGTCATTTAACTGTTCGAGGTTGTATTCTATCGTATTGATTATTTTTTTATGGGGGCGTTGCATTGGCCTCATAAAATAGGTCGTAACAGTTGCTACGATGGCTCCAAAAAATAGTACTGAACCAATAACTATCCATAAACCACCTATTAACTGTGCAGTACCAGATATTGGTTTATCAGCAATTCCTGCTGTTGAAAATGCGGCTACGCCCCAATACAATGCCTCTCCATACGAATTTATAGATGCTCCTTCAATGTCTCGCTCAAGCATATACATTCCAGCAGAAAATAATAGCCACAGTACGATCAATAGAAGCACCATTTTTGTAAATGGCGTGTGAGTAGAGATGTCTTTTACAAATCTTTTAAATCGCGTCCGTTGTTTTTTATTTTCCATTGTTTGCCTCAAATTATTAAGGAGCAGAATTAGAAACTTAATTAAGAATGCTAGGTATGACACACACCTTGCTGGAAATGAATAATTTTCCTTATATGTAAATAGCACTATCAGCGTCTACCTGACTAAGATAAGTGAAGCGAAACTCCCCTCATAAAAGTCATCATTGACGTATGAATTGATTGATATCATTTTGAACTTCCTTTTCTGCTCGTAGCTAACCTGACCCCCACTTAGCAAAGCGTGTTGAATATAATCTAGCCAGATACTCTGCCCTAGGTTCCTTATAATCAGTAGCGAATTAGTCTTCATGTATGTTTTCTAATCATCTGGATGTTCCTCTTAAACGCAAAGCATTTGTAATCACCGAAACGGAACTCATACTCATGGCAATCGCTGCAATCATTGGAGATAACAACTGCCCAGTGAACGGATAGAGGAGGCCTGCAGCCAACGGAATACCAAGTGCGTTATAGATAAATGCAAAACCTAGGTTCTGTCGCATGTTGCGAACCGTATCTACCGAAATACCCCGAGCTCTGGCAATTGCCCGCAAGTCCCCTTTCACCAGTGTCAGATGAGCGCTATTGATAGCCACATCCGTTCCAGTACCCATTGCAATGCCTACATCTGCTTTAGCCAAGGCCGGCGCATCATTGATACCATCACCTGCCATGGCAACTACCTTGCCCTGCGCTTGAAAACGTTCCACCAATGACAATTTGTCCTGTGGTTTGACCTCGCCATGCACTTCATCTATACCCAGTCTTGCTGCAACCGACTTGGCGGTTGTAAGGCCATCACCGGTTGCCATCACCACTTTTATCCCAGCTTGTTTAAGTGTTTCTAGGGCTTCAACTGTAGTTTCCTTCACCGGATCAGATACCGCAACTAAACCTATCAACTGTTTGTCCGCGGCGAGATACATGACAGAAGCACCTTCTTTACGTAGCGTTTCTGCCTCGTTGGCCAGCATATGCCAGCCAACATTTTCTGTATCCATTAGCACCGTATTACCCAGAATGATTTGTTGCCCCGACACCTCACCACGCACACCAATACCACTGGAAGACTCAAACGAATCTGGCTTGTCTAGCTTGATTCCTCGTTTGTGAGCTTCAGCCACAATTGCATGTGCAAGCGGATGCTCACTACCTTGGTCGATGCTTGCTGCGATCTGAAGGACCTGTTGCTCACTGAAGCCAGGCGCAGCCACGACGCGGTCAAACGCAGGTTTACCTTCAGTCAGGGTACCGGTTTTGTCAACGATCAGGATGTCAATCTTACGCATTCCCTCGATTGCCGCAGCATCGCGAAACAGGACACCTTGGGTTGCTGCGCGGCCAGTGGCCGCCATGATCGACATCGGGGTGGCGAGTCCCAATGCGCAGGGACAGGCAATGATTAAGACTGCCACTGCATTGACAAAGCCAAATACCCATCGTGGCTCTGGACCGAAAAAACCCCAGCACAACAAGGTTAGAATCGCAATCCCCACAACTACGACGACGAAGTAACCGGCCACGACATCTGCCAACCGTTGCATCGGTGCTCGCGAGCGCTGCGCCTGAGCAACCATTTGTACAATTTGCGACAGCATAGTTTGTGAGCCCACCTTTTCCGATCGCATGATTAAACTCCCACTAGAATTAATAGTGGCTCCAATTATTTTGTCGCCTGGACGTTTCATAACAGGAATTGGCTCGCCAGTTAGCATCGATTCATCGACTGCGCTTTCACCTTCCAGAACGATACCATCGACTGGTATCTTTTCACCGGGGCGCACGCGCAACCTGTCACCGATATGAACATGAGTTAATGGTACGTCTTCTTCACTTTCGCCATCGTTGATACGGCGCGCTGTCTTTGGAGCAAGGCCTAGCAGGGATTTAATTGCCACCGATGTTTGTGAGCGTGCCTTGAGCTCTAAAATCTGCCCAAGTAATGTAAGCGAGATAATCACTGCTGCTGCCTCAAAGTACACACCGATTCGACCATGTTCCATGAAAGTCTCTGGAAAGATTTCTGGTGCTATGGTTGCAACCACGCTGTAACCGTACGCAGCAGACACCCCCGTCCCGATCAAGGTCCACATATTCGGGCTTCGATGCAAAATTGACTTTGCCCAGCGCTGAAAAAAAAGCCATCCAGCCCAGAGAACAACAGGGGTTCCAATCACTAGTTCAATCCAGCTTTGGTTTGGCAATCCGTTAGGGAACAATTGATGCCCAGCCATTGCCAGGACTGCCACGACAATCGTCAATGGTAGCGTCCACCAAAACCGGCGTCGGAAATCCGTAAGCTCAGGATTCTCCTCTTCTTCAAGGGACGGCATCATTGGTTCCAGTGCCATGCCACACTTTGGACAATCACCAGGGGTCGACTGCTGCACCTCCGGGTGCATCGGGCAGGTATAAATTGCGCCTTCTGGAACGTTAGTTACCGGTGGCATATCGGGATGATGTTCATGATCGCACTTCTTATTATGTTCGTGCTTTCCTACTTCCTCTTCTTGGTCGTTTTTTAACATATATGCTCTATATTTATGCTCTATAAAAAATACCTTTGCCCACGCTTATCTAATTTTCAATTAGCTACCACTGCATCAATAATCTGCTTATTGTATTCTCATGTATAGCCCTCAATTAGTAAGCTGTTGTAAGATAATCTTATAAAGAAAGCACTAATGGAAGCTTCTATCAAAATAATTATCTTGGCTGCTGATTTCTCAGATATATCTAAAGATGCAGGCAAATAAGCCTTGTTTCTGGCACATGCCTACAAAGCAGAACTTATTGTGCTTCACGTGTTAGACACAAATGGATGGAAATTTCCATCCTACTATTTTTTTTCAACAGATAGTTTTGACAGACTGGCTGCAAGTCAGGCACAGGTTCGGCAACAAAGAAAAGGCACACTTAATAAATTAGCGAGTTCTTTTGATCTAAAAATTGAGACTATCTTTAAGGAAGGTAGCCCTGGCCATGAGATTATTCGTGTTGCTGAAGAGGAGAGTTCTGACCTGATCGTCCTCGGAACACATGGCCACAAGGGATGGAAACGATTTGCTCTCGGAAGTGTTGCAGAGTTTGTTGGCAGACATGCCCCTTGCGCCGTTTTTACTGTCAGACCTAGAGCGAAGTAGAGCTCTCAATCAAGGAAATGCTGGCACATGGGGCTCTGTTCCTTCGATCTCTACTTGGGGCAGGTATTGCTTTATGCATGTTTCAATTTCATCGACTCGGCTCTTCGGTACATCAACCAACAGCAGGACTTGCCCTGCCTCAATTGCTTTTTCAAACTGCTTAATCCGGGTGCTATCGGTACTCACGCCGATCATGCCTCCCGCCCATGCACCAATTCCTGCACCTGAAAGAGTGGCCATTAGTAGGACTCCACCAGCAAGCATCGGCCCCGTGACTGGAAGGCTAATTGCAACCAACCCGGCAAGAATGCCAGCTGAGCCACCAATTGCCAGCCCACGTTCCACCGCAGGAATAAAATCGCTCTTCTGAAACAAATTGGCCTCGGGTAAATCCTCCATTGGCGTGCCGCGTTTAGCAATTACGTGGATGTGTCGTTCCTCTATCCGTGCCAGCAGTAGTGCATCAACAACCAATTTAGTGACGGTAACATTGGGAACCAAAAAATAAATTCGTCGCATCATAACCTCCTATATCCTTGGCTAGTTAAGTGTTGTATTACCTATTCTGTTTCAATTCATGCTCAATAAAAGGTAGACAAGTGGCGCGGTAGTTCCGGAGACCCCGCTAAATTGGGACCATGCCGGTGTCGTTCATAGATCACGTTCAGCCCAAACCCATCACCCAGTTCTAATGGGTCGTTATAGATTCACCTAGATACATCATCTTGGGACCTCTAACACCAGTCCACAAATAGGATTTCTCTCCTAATGCAGAGAAAACAATATGTTCAGAACCCGCATCAACAGTTACCCTTATTTCGTCTAGATCCCAGTAGTCATTTTTAGACCCAGGTTCAAAGCGTATGTAAAGCGGGCACTTAGACAGGTTTTCCGTAACTATCTGATATGGGGAGCACAAATCACTATTATCTGGAGATGCATCAAAATCTATTTCTTCATCTTCTTCATCAAATACAATTGCTTGGGTTAATCCTGACAACACAATCGTTTGAGCGCATCCTGGTTGAAAATTTTTGTCCCTAAACTCAGTAAGATAAAACTCTCTACACCCAATACCTAAATAAGCATCGCCATGAGTTCCAGCGGCCATTCCTTGCGCACCTGTTTTAATCAGAACAGATATTTGATTAACATTTGCCATTTTAATATCCTCCCTTGAAGAGATTAAATATTCATTTTCTACTACTAATATCACCTAATTTCAGGAAAAATAACAGTTAAAATCTTCCTGATTGTTGGACACCATCTATCTCCGCTTCTGCTTTCAGCCAGTCTTGCACTTCGCAACCATCCTCATAACCAAACTGAGCAGCGCGATAGTAAGCAGCAATAGCGATCAGCTGAAAGCTGTACGCTATTTGCCGCACTATGTATTTGCTTCGTTGGGACGCTACTGAGGTTTGCTGCTGACTTACTGACAATAATCCTGACTGATCCGGCAGGATCATGTTTACTCACCGTGATCGGTTTGTTTGACACCGCTCCTCCTAATACTCCAAGTAAAACAGGAACATGGCGGCACACACGTCTATGACTTATTGATGTAATACGCCACTAATCAATATGACCATGTCAGGCATCAAAAATTCATGGAAATCGATCTTTTTTTCATCTTAGAAAAATCACTTGGTATCCCATTACAACAGAGAGTACCACCATATTATGGTAATATAATGTTTTATATGGTTAAACTGTAATTATTCGAACCTTAGACCAATGAGTTATGAGGTCCTTATAATCAATAAATTCCAACACGTAGCAAAACCAGAACAATTCAATAAATGATTTAATCTATTGTTTCTGTTGTGGTGTGCTGCCCTTTATTGTGGCTATCTGTCTCTGAGAGTCCCATTACAAAGTCATATCAGTGGGTATACCTAGTCCGGAACTAACCTAACTCTATCAGGTGTAATACCTAGTACCTTCTTTCTTTCCCCCACAATTTTGGCGAAAAATATTTTCCAGAAATAAAATCTACGAATGTTCGATAACAACCCAAAGTGGATATTAGCCATTTGTCTAATCTTAGACAGCAATTAACGTCAAATGACAGCTCCAAATAAGGTTCCGATTCCTGCTGTCACAGCCATCGCCACAGCGCCCCAAAAAGTAACTCTAACTGTAGCTTTCCCTATATCTGCGCCTCCAGCTTTTGCACCTAGCGCTCCCAGGATAGCCAGAAACATTAACGTTGTGATTGTTACCGCGTAGATAAGTATTTGTGATGGAAACAAGAAAACGACACTAAGTGGGAATACCGCTCCAATAGCAAAGGTCGCCGCTGATGTCATGGCAGCCTGTAGTGGCCGAGCTGTGTTGACTTCTGAAATACCCAATTCTTCACGTGCGTGTGCGGCCAAAGCATCCTTATTTGTGAGCTGCCGCGCAACTTCTAAAGCAGTTCCCTTTTCAACTCCTCTGGCAACAAACGATTCTGCAAGTTCGTTAAGTTCATATTCTGGTTGGTTGATATGCTCCCATTTTTCTTTGGCCAGATCCGCGCTCTCAGTGTCTAATTGAGAACTTACAGATACATACTCACCAGCCGCCATCGACATTGCTCCAGCAACAAGTCCAGCTGTCCCTGCGACAAGAATTTCCCCTTCACTCGCAGCAGCAGCAGTCACACCAACAATCAGACTGGATATCGATACTAGTCCATCATTGGCCCCAAGCACGGCAGCTCGAAGCCAACCGACACGGTGCGCACTATGTTTTTCAATATGAAGTCTGCTCATAAAATGTCCTATCAAACAGCTTGTTAAATAGCTGGATCATAGCCGTCACATAAACCTGTCTTTAGTTCTGAGATGGAGCCCCTATTCGCACCATCACTATCAACAGCAAAATATTTTATTATTTTTGCCCAACGTTCGCCAATATACCTCATAACAATTGTAGAAATATAGATAAGCCCAGCTTTATGCGCTAGTGCTGCAAAGCTGATTAAAATATTTACCACGGCTTTCTGTGTCCGAGGAAATGAATACGTAGGCGTATATGAGTGTCTGCTTTTGGCTGCCACTTCAACCGGTCAATGCAACACATGCGTTAAAACGTTCTGCCGGTGTTTCAAAATATAACGTTTCCCTGGGTCGTTCATTTAACTGACGAGCTACTGCATTAAGCTTCCTTTGTG
>SPBV01000013.1 GCA_004525885.1 Nitrosomonadales bacterium | reverse complement strand
CAATTACTGTGGATAAGTTTGTGGATTATTTTGATTTACAACCCTTAAGTTACCGCTTCATAAGGGTATTTTTTAATTAGATTAAATCTTAAACTTAATATTTATTCTTGTAAAACATATAGTTATAATTAGAGCCAACCCCCACAATGGTTTGCGCCATATAATTATGCAATTGGAAGAAGAACTGTGGATTACTACGTAAAATCAAGAGACACTTACTGCAAAAATTAATATAACTTTCTTCTGAAAACAAGAATCTAGCAACTATGCTAATAAAGTATAATGATTACGCCATCACTATTTGGTACTAGCTAAAATAACTTCATTCTTAAATTTCTTTAGCGAACAATAGAGCTTCTGCATAATTCTATGTCATAAACAAGAAAAGCTAACGGTTAGGTTCCTCAGTACCCTCTAAGACTAAATCAATGCGCCTTTGAATACGCAAAGCTTGATCTTTATCTCCCAATTGCTCTGCTCTACGGATTGCAATACCTAACCATGCAAGAAGGGGGCGACGCCAACCCTGGTCAGAAGCGGTCTGTGTAGCAATGGTAACTACATCTGGTGTTAAACGCCCCATCTGGAATAATACACCAGCAGCAACCAGACGAGATAGTGGGTCCTCAATAGCACCAAGTGCCCCATCCGCACCAGTAACAACCCCACGATGTTGCGCAGGTAACAACTCAGCATTTAAACCTGTCCAGCGTCCTGCCAGATAATCAGCATAAATACGTTCAGAAGCAGAAGCATCCTTGACAAATCTCTGTACAGCCACACAGTCATTAGGCTCTAAGCTAGCCACATGTGCTGCACAACGCACTAGTTCAGCACGCGCGAGTATGTCTGCGCGCCCTGTACTAGCAATCTCTGCACGTACCCTGGCAAATTCCATGTCGGCAAGCTTTGAGTTTCCTACCAAGTAAGCCGTAACTGAGCTTCTGAGTGCGCCGTGCGCGTTCAACTGCCAGTCGGGAGGTGCGGTGTTTCTACCTGCACACCCGGCAAGCAAGAGCACCACTATAGCTAATAACATTTTCATGGTAACTTAAGTTCCGTATCACGAGATAAAGGCCATTTACGATTTATTTCGCTCACTAAGTGCTCCACCTTTCGTAAACTCGCCTCAACTTGTTCTCTTAAAACACCAAGATCAACAGAGGCTACCTCAACATTTGAACCAATAACTTGCGCTTGGGCAAGTATAATGTCTACATTCTTAAGACTTGTACGCACATCACTTAAGAGCACATTTACCTGGGCAATAGCAGCCTGCGACTCATCCATCACTCCGTCAACACCAAAAACTCGTGTATCAGTTTTAGCTAACAAGGTATTAACATGGTCTAATGCTGTAATAAATTTTTTTTGCATTACTCTCGCTACCTAATACAATTCCGAGCCCACCATATGGTCCCCTTAGGCTTTGTGTAACAGCCTGCACGTTATCCAGACTCGCTGTAAGGCTAGAATTTGACTTTGTCATATTTTCTAAATTTTCAAGCAATGAGCGCATAGTGTCCACAAGGTGTGGAATTTCAGCAGTGTCATCACCAAGTAAAACTGTTCGTATAGAGCCATCAGGTAATGGTGGATCTGCCAATACGCCAGTAAATACACGCAAACGAGTGTCACCCACCATTCCGCGTTCCATGGTAAAAACACTACTGGTACGGATCCATTTAGCATCTTTGCGTGCTACGTCAACCACAATGCGGGCTTTTCCATCATCAGAAAGCTCAATGAGACGTACGCGCCCTATTGGAAAACCTGAAAATGACAAGTCCATGCCAACAATTACGCCCTCGGAATCATCCGCAATTAATATTACTTGCTGGGTACTTTCAAATACCCCACGCGCATACATCACGTACACAAGTGAAGCGCACACTATTGCCGCCATAAGAATCACTAAAACTAAGGCCTTAAATTCAATATTTGGAGGCGGGATCGCGGGCTGCTGGGATATTGACTGAGATTCGGATTCAGATTGCATGCTTTATAATTTATCCGCTTTAAATAAATTTGATCGCCAAAGATGAGCCTTCAATAAGTACTAAAACTAGAAATAATCGTACCGTACCTCTCTGGACAGAACTCAATTCCACAATAGACTCGTTTCTTCCTTGTATTGCGGAAGCAATTGGAATTATGGCAACTGCCAAACTAAATAATACTGTTTTAAAAATAAAAGCTACAGCAATGCCCGGATCAAACACCCGACCAACCATGCGTGTGTACTCAGTAAATCCCCAGGGAGAGAAGCCGTAAACAACTATATAAGCCATTACTAACGCAACTAAACTACTCACTGCGGCCAGCGTTACCACTGAGAATGCAGTTGCAATCAGACGTGGAACAATATAAGTACGCATAGAACCACCTATCGGTGTTGAACTAATTTCCATATTTGACCGCAGCACCACAAAAAGCGCTGCTCCAAGTGGAATTAGCTCTAGAACGAGTACTCGTACCACCACTTCCAATGCATATTGAGATAAACCATAACTTAGGGCAGTTACAACAATGATTCGTACAAGTACTAAGCTAATAAGTGCACACAAAGACGTAAACCAAAGTAACACTTGCCAAGTGCTTGTATAGATATTTTTAGCGATTATGGAACGATTTTCCCTATCGTAGATCGAGGGGGACAGAACCATAACTAGCGCAACGGCACCAAAGTGGATAACCCGCCACCAGCTAGTCACCGATCTCACAAATGTGTTAGCTAAAGTATCAAATCCAGAACGCGATAAAGAGTTTTGTCGCATAGGGCGATGATGAAAATCAAGAAATAGAAGGGCAGCATGACGCCAATACAAGAAATACAAGAAGTTCTTTGAGGAGCGGATAATCTATTTATTTTTAGGCTTTCCTCACAAAAGAATGAACATCCAGTAATCCGTGTTCTTTAGTCTGAAAGTACACACTAAAAGCAATGGTGTTATTAGTTTACTACATCACAATATTGGTTCTAGCGTGTACTTAGAATATGAATTGATACCATTCAAATATTAAATATCCACCAGAACTCTATCTGCCAAAGTAAGCTCGTACATTAGCAACCCCGTCGCATGGGATGGGTAAAATGTCATCATTCACTAGGGCCAATGAAGTGAACGGGCTTCTCACCGGTTAAGTTCTCAGGAGTAATGTTATAGGTTCCTTCCATACTATTTTGCCATACTTTTTTGGTCGCCTCTTCGTCACCACCCGTAAATGCATAAGTAAGGCCACCCACTATTCCACCGCCGAGAGCAAATGCAAGTTTAACTGGAAAATACACAATTGTTGCCACGGCCGATGCTACTTCCATACCGGTGTCAGAGACAACCATTTGAGTGGTAGAATCAGATGAAGTCGGTGGCGGAACATCCTGCGCATGAACAGTAGGTACGATCATAATCACATAGATACATGACATAATAATTGCCGTGATGGCGCTGCAGGTATTTCTTGAAAATAAACTTAAACCTGACTTTGCTATTTGGATAGGAATATACTTTTTCATTTGATCATTAGCCATTTTTTCCTCACTATTTTAATTTTTACAACACGACTCTTCTCAACATACACCCTTTCAAACAATAATTCTCTTTATAATATGGATAATAATATTCTGTTCAGACACTCAGATAAAGTTCTATTTACTGAAATAAAAATAACTTTTCTACATTTAATTCTCTAGCGTAAGTATAGCAATGTCAACAGAAATTATATAACGAAGCAGCATTCTAATTGTACAAACCCCGATAAAATACCACCTATCAATGCTAAACTTCTAGCATGAGTAGCATTACATTACGTCACATATAATCTTGCTTGCCGGATCACACCCAATCCTTACTAATAAGAAAATTAGTATAAAGCTCTGATTCTGCACTACCTTGCTCTGGTTTCCAATCATAACGCCATTTTACTATTGGTGGTAAAGACATGAGAATTGATTCGGTGCGACCACCAGATTGTAGCCCAAATAGAGTTCCTCGATCCCAAACTAGGTTGAATTCTACGTATCGCCCGCGACGGTAGGCCTGAAAATCACGCTCGTGATCTCCATAAGACATATTCATGCGTTGTTCCAAGATGGGCACATAGGCAGACAAGAAATGGTTCCCTACACTCTTGGTTAGATTGAAACAGGTGTCGAAGTCAGGTTGACTGAGATCGTCAAAGAAAATCCCCCCGATACCTCGTGGTTCATTACGATGCTTCAAATAAAAATATTGATCACACCATTTCTTGAAATGCACATGATAACTGCCACCGAAAGGTTGAAGAGAATCCTTGCAAACCTGATGGAAGTGCTTGGCATCTTCCTCAAAACCATAATACGGTGTCAAATCCATTCCGCCACCAAACCACCATACTGGTTCAGTGCCGTCTTTGCAAGCCTCTAAAAAACGTACGTTCAAGTGTACAGTCGGCGCATACGGATTATATGGATGCAACACTATTGACACACCCATTGCCTCAAACGAGCACCCGGACAGCTCGGGCCGTGCAGCAGTGGCTGATGCAGGTAATCCCAAACCAAATACATGCGAATAGTTTACTCCGCCTCGTTCAAACACATTCCCCTGCTCAATTACACAACTCAATCCACCGCCACCTTCTGGGCGCTCCCATCTTTCGCGTTTAAAGCATTTGCCATCTACCCGCTCTAAGCGCTCAATAATTTGATCTTGCAACGCACCAAGAAATTCTTTTACTAGAATTGTATTCATACCTAATTAAATTCTGACCTAATATCACAACAAGTTTCCTATCTATTAACCTAGAACTATAATGACTTTTCTCGAGGCTTGGAACTAATCACTAAATGTCCAATATCAGATCGCATCTGGCAACCATCGAAGTGAATTTTATCGGATATTTCATAGGCACGATGCTGGGCGATTTCTAAATTATCACCTAGAGCAGTAACACACAATACGCGCCCACCAGCAGTTATTATTTCTTTATTATCCTTGCCACCCATCTTGGTGCTAGCTTGAAATACATGAAAATCCTTACCTGGTTTATCCGTAGACATAAGTTCCGATAGACCATAAATTATATCCCCTTTGCGAGGCAACTCGGGATAACCATGAGCCGCCATAACCACGCCTAGTGCCGCACGATGGTCCCATTCTGCTTCTACTATATCAAGTGTGCCATCTATTGCATGCTCCACCAGAATAGATAAATCACTTTTCAGTCGTAACATGATAGGTTGCGTTTCTGGATCTCCCATACGGCAATTGTATTCTAGTACATTGATACTCCCACCCTTGCCGATCATCAACCCAGCATATAGAAAACCAGTATAGTGCTGACCCTCCTCTGCCATACCTCTCATAACTGGATCAATCACTTCACTTATTATCCTAGCACTTAATTCAGAAGTAACTATTGGTGCTGGAGAGTATGCGCCCATTCCACCAGTGTTGGGACCCTGATCACCGTCTCTCAGACGCTTGTAATCCTGACTTGTTGCAAGTGGTAGGATTTGATCGCCATCGGCCATCACAATAAAACTAACCTCTTCCCCTTCTAAAAATTCTTCGATTAGAATTTTCGCACCTGCTTCACCCATGCTATTAGAAATCAACATCGCATCAACTTCATCGTGTGCGCTTGACAATGTCATTGCCACCTCTACACCTTTACCCGCAGCCAGACCATCTGCCTTGATGACGATGGGCGCACCCTTCTTGTCCAAATATTTATGGGCTTCAACTGGATCGCTAAAAGTTGCATACGCTGCAGTAGGGATACTATGGCGCCCCATAAAGGCCTTGGAATAATCCTTGGATGCCTC
The DNA here is from genome assembly GCA_004525885.1 of Nitrosomonadales bacterium. Taxonomy (GTDB): domain Bacteria; phylum Pseudomonadota; class Gammaproteobacteria; order Burkholderiales; family Nitrosomonadaceae; genus BJGV01. Next base: position 11,049 of record SPBV01000013.1, on the reverse strand, counting down.
CAGTTGTGCAACTTGCTTGGTAGGGCCAAATATTTTTAAACCAGCAAAACGAAAGGCGTCTACAATACCTGCAGCAAGCGGTGCTTCCGGACCTACTACTGTGAACTTGATAGATTCATTCTTAGCAAACTCTACCAAGTCAGGAATAGTAGTTATAGGAATATTTTGCACCCCATCTTCCAAAACAGTACCAGCATTACCCGGAGCAACAAAAACTTTATTAACACGCGGCGACTGTTTTAATTTCCATGCCAGTGCATGTTCTCTACCACCACCACCAATAACAAGTACTCTCATATCAAGGATATGTTAACTGTAGAGATCGCTAAGCTATGAAGAAAATCCAGATTAATATCTTCAACCATAGGTTTTTGATGGAAAAAACTCAATGCCGAAAGTGTCTTGTATTCGTAAATACCATTGATACACCCTGCTCATCTGCAGCAGAAATAACTTCCTCGTCCCGCATGCTGCCACCAGGCTGAATAATTGATTTTGCACCTGCCTGCACCACCACATCTAATCCATCACGAAAGGGAAAGAACGCATCTGAAGCAACGACTGAGCCATTTAATGTGAGCCCCGAATTTTGTGCTTTGATCGAGGCAATACGTGCGCTATCCACTCGGCTCATTTGCCCCGCACCTATGCCAAGTGTCTGGCCATTTAGACAAAACACAATCGCATTGGATTTAACAAATTTTGCCACACGCCATGCGAATAATAAATCCTGCAATTCTTGCTGCGTTGGCTGTACTCTGGTTACGACTTTAAGATGATCAGCAACGATATTAAGATTATCTGGCTTTTGTACCAACAATCCGCCAGTTACACGTTTGAAATCTAAAGCATTACTTCCGTTTTTTAGCTGAAGGATGAGTACACGTACATTTTTTTTCTGGGAAAGAATAAGTTTTGCCTCACTGGTGATACCCGGAACAATTACCACTTCAACAAATTGTTTAATCACAGCCTCAGCGGTAACATCATCTAGCTCACGATTGAAAGCAATAATCCCCCCAAAAGCAGAAGTCGGATCAGTAGAAAACGCCGTTTTGTATGCCACAAGAAGCTCATTAGCTACTGCCACTCCACATGGATTAGCATGCTTGACGATAACACAAGCTGGTAAATCGAAAGTCTTTACGCATTCCCACGCCGCATCTGCATCTGCAATATTGTTATATGAGAGCTCCTTCCCCTGTAATTGGGTATAATTAGCAAGGCTACCTGGAACAACAGGTAAGAGATCTCGATAAAACGCAGCTTCCTGGTGCGGATTTTCCCCATAACGCAAATCCTGGGCAATTTTGAAATTAAGATTAAGACTTGCAGGAAATATTCTATGCTGTCCGTCAGAATAAATTCCAGTAAGGTAATTACTGATGACGCTATCGTAGGCAGCAGTATGAGAGAATGCCTTGCAAGCAAACTGAAAACGATGTTCCTGCGAAACTGTGCAGTTATTTGATTTCATTTCTTTCAGTAAAGAAGTGTAGTCTTCTGGATCCGTTACCACCGCCACATTTTTATAATTCTTTGCGGCAGCGCGAACCATGGTCGGCCCACCAATATCAATGTTTTCTATTGCATCTTCTAGGCTAGAATTGGCTTTAGCAATTGTTTCGCCAAATGGATAAAGATTCACGACTACTAACTCAATAGTTGGAAATGATATCTTACCCATAGCCACCATATGTGCAGGCATTTCTTTCTGCGCTAAGATACCGGCATGGATTTTTGGGTGCAGGGTTTTGACGCGGCCATCAAGCATTTCCGGGAAGCCGGTATAATCACTGACCTCGGTTACATCAATACCAGCATTTTTCAGTAACTTGGCGGTGCCACCAGTAGAAAGTATGGTCACACCAAGCTGACTTAAGCCTTGAGCAAGTTCAACAATACCGGTTTTGTCGGAAACACTAATTAAAGCTTGTTTGATCTTCATATTATGGCACGTAAGTGCGGAGCGTTAATTAATGTTGTGAATTACTATTTATTACCCATCTTATGCATTTCACACTTTACTTGATTCGATATTGACTTATTTTATTACGAAGAGTGTTGCGATTGATACCAAGCAGCTCAGCGGCACGGGTCTGATTTCCTCCAGCATGTTTCACCACTAGATCAATTAAGGGTTTCTCAACACTACGCATTACCATCTCATATATAGGGCTGGGCTTCTCTCCGTCTAGATCCTTAAAATAATTTTCCACGGCACTGCACACACAACGCGCAATGTCATTCTCGTTAATTGTTCTCATGCAGCTAATTCCTTATGTTCAATATATGCTAATCTTTGCCCATTACCAGCTAGGCTATCAAAAAATTCGTTGATAACAGACAATTGCTGATCAGTAGTTTGTAATCGATTCATGGCATGACGAAACACAGCGGAACCGATCAGACCTTTTGTATACCAAGAAATATGCTTGCGCGCTATACGCACACCAGAATATTCACCGTAAAAATCGTAAAGATCACGCAAATGATTAATAAGTACATGATGAATTTCATTGACTTCTGGCGATGGAAGGTACCTACCTGTAGCAAGAAAATAATTAATTTCTCGGAAAATCCAAGGTCGCCCCTGAGCAGCACGTCCAATCATTACAGCATCCGCCGCAGTATACTCTAGAATCTTCTTAGCTTCCTCAGGCGTATTAATGTCACCATTAGCAATAATAGGTATTCTCACAGCGGTTTTTACTGTGGCTATAGTGTCATACTCTGCATTTCCAGTATAAGCACAAGCTCGGGTACGACCATGAATGGCAAGTGCCTGTATCCCAGCATTTTCCGCTATACGTGCTATAACAAGTGCATTCTTGTGTTCTTTATCCCAACCAGTGCGAATTTTTAAGGTAACAGGCACATCCACTGCACGCACTACAGAATCAAGTATTTTACCTACCAAGCGCTCATTCTGTAACAATGCAGAGCCTGCCATCGTGTTGCAAATTTTTTTGGCTGGACAACCCATGTTGATATCTATAATTTGCGCCCCTTGCTCTACATTGTAGCAAGCAGCCTGCGCCATCATTGTAGGGTCAGCTCCAGCAATTTGCACTGAAATTGGGTCCACTTCCCCCTCATGATTAGCGCGGCGTCTGGTCTTTTCAGACCCCCACAATAGTGAATTACAAGATACCATTTCCGACACTGCCATACCTGCCCCCATTTTCTTACACAATTGTCGAAAGGGACGGTCGGTTACTCCTGCCATAGGAGCAACTATCAAATTATTTTTGAGAATATAAGGGCCGATTTGCATAACTATTATTAAGTAATGAGAAATTATGAAGAAATAAACTAGTACATGTCTTAATTCTAAACCCATGACAATTACAAGGGAAATGAATTGTTGTGCAGAATCTAAAAAAGTTATTTAGTTACTGATTATCCTCTTGAACCAAACATCATACGTTTAGCTACAAAACGTTTAGCTGATGGCAAGCAATCAAGAGCACTTAATCCAATCCCACACACGCCCCGTAACAAAATATCGTCGTTGGAAAAGAGCTTAACCAAAGAATCCGTAAAAATTCTTCCTGCTCCACTGTCAGTCTGACGCTTGTCACGATACTTTGAAAGCATTGTAGGAGATCCAACTTCAGAAGGCATTATGATGATCTCTCCTGATAATTCCCAGGCATCACGTAGCCCTAAATTAAAACCTTGCCCCGCCACAGGATGCAAGGTTTGCGCAGCATTTCCAATCAGTGCAACACGACATGCCGTTGTAGGCTCCGCATACTTAAGTGCAAGTGGAAAACCAGAACGTTTACTGGCACCAATAAATTTTCCAAGGCGGTCGCCAAACTGGTGATGCAGGCGCGCTAAGAATGTAACGTCATCTAAACTGAGAATTTCTTGTGCTGCTGATGGAGAAACACTCCACACTAAGGAAAAATACTTATCTAGTGGCAAAAAAGCCACAGGACCATCAGAGGTGAAGCGCTCATAAGCTGTACCACACTGAGGGAGTGAAGTTTCGATTCTCGCCACAATCGCCCATTGTTCATAGTCATGCACATGCTGAGTAATGCCTTCTACTTGCCCTGTAAGACGGCCGCCATCAGCTAACACTAATAGATTTGCCGTTACTTGTTTTATTACTCCATTATGCCGAAACTCACCCCGCCCCTCTGTTACATCTGATTCTAACCGTATTACCTGAGCCTCCGTTAGATAGTCAATTCTACAATCTTGCAACCTCTCATGCATTGCTCGAAATACATCATGGTGAGCTACTACATAGCCTAAAGCTGGCACACCAACCTCGCAAGCGGTTAGTACAGTACGTCCAAAACCACCACGATTGGAAATATGTATTGCCGTAATGAGAGAAATCTTTGGTAAAGATTCCCATACACCTAAACGCTGTAAAATTAATCGACTGCCATGAGAGAATGCTAGTGGACGAGGGTCTTCTTTTTTTTCTGGTGCCCCGCGTGCTTCCAGTAACAATACAGACAATCCACTATTACGTAAAGCAAGTGATAGAGACATGCCTACTGGGCCGCCGCCGATAATGATAAGGTCGTAATGCTTGGATGCCATGGTTTCTAATACGGTTTTTTTGTTTGACTCACCTATCTACCTCGTCCCTTCTAATTTCTGTTTCGGCAGCCTGATCCTCTTCGACTACAACATACTCCCCTTCTACCGTATCTGCGGTTTCTAATGGACCTACCGGATTGTCTGAACGCACAGATTTAGTTAACTCACGTCTTAACCACCAGAAACGAATCCCAAAACCAACAGCAGCTATTGCAAATAAAGCTAAGAATACAGCGAAGAAGAAAATGCCAAAAATTACTAGCACTATTAATATAGGAATTAATACTAAAGATGTCACCCAGCGTTTAGTTGCGAGTGCCGCATTCATCCCCTCTTGAGAAGAATTTTCCTCAAACCTAGACGCTCTTTTAACTATTATTTTCCAATCTTCATTCATCGCACTAACTCTGCATTAACTCTTCAATTTCGTCAACTGACTTAGGTGCAGATACTGTCAATACCTCACAACCAGACTTTGTTACCATTACGTCATCCTCAACACGTACGCCAATATTCCAAAAATGACTAGGCACATTTTCTGCAGGACGAATATAGCAACCCGGTTCCACAGTAAGGACCATTCCTGGATGAAATAAACGCCATTTTCCACCTTGCTTATATTCACCTACATCATGCACATCCAATCCCAACCAGTGGCCAGTTCGATGCATGTAAAAACGTCTGTAGTCTTCTGATTCAATAACTGAGTCTACGCTTCCATGACATAGACCCAAATCAATAAACCCCTGCACTAACACCTGTAGTGCCGCAGTATGCGGCGCATCCCAAAGATTACCTGGCTGCACTGTACTAATTGCGGCAGACTGGGCAGACAAAACTAGCTGATACACATCCTTTTGTACTGAACTAAATTTACCATTTATAGGAAATGTACGAGTAATATCTGCAACATATCCGTGTAACTCGCAGCCAGCATCGATCAACAATAAATCGCCAGATTTTAGTTCCATGTTGTTCTTAACATAATGTAACACGCACGCATTTGCACCACCTGCAACGATAGGCGTGTAAGCAGGTGCTTCTGCACCATTATTACGAAATTCGTGCAAAAGTTCCGCCTCAACTTCATATTCCTTCATGCCAGGACGAGTCATCCGCATTGCACGACGATGAGCACCACTAGAAATTTCTGCTGCACAACGCATAAGCTGAAGTTCTTCCGTACTTTTGAACAAGCGCATCTCGTCTAATAACAACCGACTGTCACAAATTTCAGCAGGTGCGGAAAAACCACTTCGGACCTGTTCCCGTACCTGGTTGATCCAACCAGTTAGGCGCAAATCCCAACCAGCATCTTGCCCTAACGCGTAATACACTTTGGGTTGGTCAACAAGTAGCTTAGGCAGGATTTCATCCAGTCTAGAAATAGGGTATGTTTCATCGATACTAAACACTTCCTTTGCAGACTCTGGTCCGTACCGAAAACCATTCCAGATTTCACGTTCTATATCTTTGTCTTGACAGAATAGTATGTCCTTAGTTGGGATTCCATCATTTCCCGCCACTATGACCAACACTGCCTCTGGTTCACTAAAGCCCGTCAGATAATAGAAATAACTGTCAAAACGATAGGGATAAAACCCATCACGACTCCGTACTCGCTCTGGGGAAGTCGGGATGATGGCTATCCCTTTTTGCATCTTCGATGCTAGATGTCGGCGACGTATGCCATAAGATTTAATCGGAATCATAGAGAGGATTCTTGCAGGATTTTTGGGATAAAGCAAAGCAAGCTAGAGTTTTTCCTGTTCATTTCTGAGTTGAATATCGAGTCTATGTAGACGTTCTGGTGTGCCGACATCCACCCATACACCCTTATAATATTCGCCACTAACTTTCCCAGCAGTAATTGCCTGACATAGTTTTGGCGCAAGTTTCGATACCACACCAGGTTTGATGCCTTTAAAAAAAGATGGTTTATAGATACCAATTCCACTAAAAGTAAATTTTTCCTTACCTATTAGCGCCAACCTGCCAGAATCAAGAACGAAATCACCATGAGGATGGTGTTCCTGGTTACTCACCATCACCAAATGTGCCGTATCTGTATCTAAACTCGTTTTCATCTGTCGTAAAATAGGTAACAATTTAGAGAAATCAATCTCACAATATATATCCGCATTAATTATAAGGAAAGGTTGTTCACCTGGCTCATTTCCATCCCTATTCTCCAATAGTGGCAACGCTTTAACAATACCACCTGCTGTTTCCAGCGCTATAGTTTCATCGGAATAGCAGATGTTGACACCATAACGCTTTCCATCCCCCAATGCAGTTTCAATCATTTGCCCCAAATAAGCATGATTAATTACGATATCCACAAAACCTGCGCGCGCCAAATTCTCAATGTGATATTCAATTAATGGTTTATTTCCCACACACAGCAATGGCTTAGGTAAAGTATCGGTCAAAGGACGCATACGTGCACCACGTCCAGCAGCCAGAATCATTGCTTTAAATCGTTCTTTCTTATGAATCATGGCCAGCTTCTATTTCTTGTCTTTTACTTTCTAACTCATCTAATAGCACCAGCATAAAATTAAGTTCATGGTAACGTTCGCAGGTCTTTCGTAAATAATTTATCACCGGGGGCACATCCTTAAGATAATTATTCTTACCGTCGCGGTAACACAAGCGTGCGAATATACCGAGCACTTTGATATGTCGCTGTACGCCCATCCACTCAAAATCACGGTAGAAATCAGAAAAATTCTCAGCTACGGGAAGTCCAGTTTTTCTGGCTTTCTCCCAGTACCGTATTATCCAGTCAAGTATGCGTTCTTCGTCCCAGTAAATATAGGCATCCTTAAATAGTGACACTAGATCGTAAGTAATAGGCCCATATACTGCATCCTGGAAGTCAACAATGCCTGGATTAGGGGTCGTAACCATAAGGTTTCGTGAATGGTAATCACGATGCACAAATACTCTGGGCTGGGCAAGGTTGTTTTGTAAAATCTTTGTGAAACCTTCATCAAGTTCTCTTTTCTGTTTTACATTTAGCGCTATCTGCAAGTGTTTAGCCAGATACCAATCTGGAAACAGATTTAACTCTTTAAGAAGAAGTGTCTCGTCATAATCAGGTAGCACCCCAGAGCGACTTACTAACTGTATTCTAATAAGCGCATCTACCGCATCGCGATATAAACGATCAGCAATTAAGGGATTGGCGCTTATTGCTTCCAAGTATGTAGTGCTTTCAAGATCTGAAAGCAGTAAAAACCCTTGCTCCAAATCCTGTGCCAGCACTTCAGGTACATGTACCTTTGCTGCAGAAAAAATATTAGCTACATGCAGAAATGGAACACAGTCCTCATGCTGCGGAGGAGCATCCATCACGATCAATGCTTTATGGGCAGATTTCTCACTAAATGTTACACGAAAATAGCGGCGGAAACTTGCGTCATTAGAGGCTGGAGACAACAAGAAAGGCCTAGTGGGGAATTTACCTTTAATCCAATTTTCTAAAAGCTGGTAACGTCCTAATTGATTCATGATTGATCTACCGATTGCCTTATTTTACAAAGTATGAGATTTTATCATGCAAGTAGAATTCATCATCCATTTGGATGGCGAAAGAAAATAACGGAGGAATTATGTTGAACCAAAAACTATTGGATGAAATTAGCACAAAAATTAACGACCTGGTAGCACAGAGTCCGGTAAAGGATGTAGAAAAAAATCTACGTGTTTTGCTAGCTGGAGTTTTCACTCGGCTAGATCTAGTTACACGCGATGAGTTTGACGTACAACAAGAAATGTTAATACGAACACGTGAGAAATTAAGTGCATTAGAGACAAAGGTTGCTGAACTAGAGAACAAACCTAAAGAAACAAAACCCAAGAAGACTAAAAAAACGTAAATCTTACAGATATGTGATGTATGTGTGAATCTCCTGCTTTACCCATATTCATAAACAAAATGTGGGATTAAGTTTGTTAAACTTGTAAAAATTATATTGCCACATATAACTAGCTTCCCTGGTTTCGGCTTAGATATCACGCCTACATCTGAGATAAGATAAATGCATTTATTACGAGTAGCCAGTCCAGCTTGACCTATCGTCAAGTCCGGTTTGACCTAGTTAAATAATTTGAAGAAAAAAAATAAAATGAAAACAACATCTGCATGTAGTTAATCTTTCTCATATATAAGTTATCAAATTGCTAGAATTCATCAGATATTCCACACCTTTTCAAAATAATAACCTCCGCAAGTCAAACAGCTTCTTTATGGAAAACTCACACCCAACGACCACGTTTAAATTTACAAAAACAAAATAGGATAGGACCAAGAACTTTATCGTGTTGCACAAACACTATAGAATAGTTAACGTCAGCCTCCCAAAAAGCATACGAGGCAAAACGAATACCCCTTTTCGCACTAAGTTGCCGCGGTAGATTGACGAGGCATGATGAAATCTTTTTTCCAAAACGTAGACTAGATATGAATAAAAGCCGCCGCACCGACCTGTTGAATGATCTGCTTACAAAACGAATCTTGATGCTAGATGGCGCCATGGGTACCATGATCCAGAGCTACAAACTTAACGAAGCAGATTATCGCGGCACGCGTTTCAAAGATTTTCCTCATGATCTTAAGGGAAACAATGATCTTCTAACGCTCACTCAGCCACAAGTTATTCGTGCAATCCATACTAGCTATCTAGAAGCAGGCGCTGACATTATTGAGACTAATACTTTCAATTCCAATTCAGCTTCAATGGCCGATTACCATATGCAAGATTTAGTGTACGAACTAAATTTCTCTGGCGCAAAACTAGCGCATGAAGCAACGCATGCAATGGAAATAAAAACTCCGAATAAACCACGCTTTGTTGCAGGAGTGTTAGGCCCAACCACTAAGACTACTTCTATTTCTCCAGACGTAAATGACCCTGGGTTTCGCAACATAACTTTTGATGAATTAGTGACAGATTATTCGGAATCTATTCGGGGCCTAATAGATGGTGGTGCAAATATTTTATTGGTAGAAACTATCTTTGACACACTAAATGCAAAAGCCGCGCTGTTCGCGATAGACCAGTATTTTGAAACTTCTAATTCTCGTATTCCCATCATGATATCGGTAACCATAACAGATGCCTCCGGGCGCACACTTTCTGGACAAACGCCAGAAGCATTTTGGAACTCGGTTAGCCATGTCCAACCATTGTCGGTGGGACTTAATTGCGCACTTGGTGCAGAATTGATGCGACCATATATCGAGGAGCTTTCTAAAGTTGCTGGAGTGTATGTCAGTGCTCATCCTAACGCTGGCCTACCAAATCCACTAGCAGAAACGGGTTATGATGAATCCCCCGAGTACACCGCGAAGCTAATCAAGGACTTTGCACAGTCTGGTTTCGTCAATACTGTCGGCGGCTGCTGTGGTACCACACCCGCACACATTCAAGCTATTGCTAAGGCAGTGAAGGGAATAAAGCCACGCGCAATCCCTGATATCCCAAGAGAACTGCGTCTATCTGGCCTAGAACCACTCAACATCAACGATAATTCATTATTTGTGAATATAGGCGAACGTACCAACGTCACCGGTTCTAAAGCCTTTTCTCGTCTGATACTCAATGATAATTATACAGAAGCACTAAGTGTTGCACGTAGCCAGGTAGAAAACGGCGCACAAATTATTGACATCAATATGGATGAAGCAATGCTTGACTCACAAAAAGCTATGGTGACATTCCTAAATCTGATTGCAGCTGAGCCAGATATCAGCCGTGTGCCAATAATGCTTGATTCAAGTAAATGGTCAGTTATTGAGGCTGGTTTAAAAAGGGTACAGGGCAAGGCTGTGATCAACTCTATAAGTATGAAGGAAGGTGAAGAAGAATTTATTAGGCACGCTAAACTCGCTCGTCGCTACGGTGCGGCAGTAATTGTGATGGCCTTTGACGAATCAGGCCAGGCAGACACGCAGGCCCGCAAAATAGAGATCTGCACTCGATGTTACCGAATTTTAGTTGATCAGGTACGCTTCCCTCCAGAGGATATTATTTTTGATCCAAATATTTTCGCAGTTGCTACCGGTATTGAGGAACATAACAATTATGGTGTTGATTTCATCGAAGCTACACACGTCATTAAACAAACTCTGCCTTATGCCAAAGTAAGCGGTGGAGTATCCAATGTTTCATTCTCATTTCGCGGCCAAGAGGCAATACGTGAGGCAATCCATACAGCCTTCTTGTATCATGCCGTCCGTGCAGGAATGACCATGGGAATTGTTAATGCAGGACAGCTAGGTGTTTATTCTGACATACCAAAAGATTTGTTGGAACACGTTGAGGATGTGTTGCTCAACCGGCGCCCTGATGCAACTGAAAGACTGGTTGAATTCGCCGAGAGTTTCAAAGGACAAAGTAAAGAAAATATTGAGGATCTAACTTGGCGTAATGAGCCAGTCCAACAGCGATTAACCCATGCCCTAGTAAGAGGCAT